>CAZCXS010000195.1:0-3085 GCA_964502685.1 uncultured Candidatus Bathyarchaeia archaeon | reverse complement strand
ACGAGTTTCAAAATAGGTTCACCGGGAATATGATTTTAGGCGCAACGATCGAAACGAACAGGCCATATAAGGTTACAAAGGCCCCTTCGCCTAGGGAAAGATTCGAGGCGATGCGGGACTTAAATTGGAGTCACAAAGCCGTCGTGATCGAACCGATACTGGATTTCGACCCAGAATTCATCGACTGGATAAGGGAGATCCGTCCAGAAATAGTTCACATAGGATATGATAATTATGGGAATCGGCTTCCAGAGCCCCCGTTAGTCAAAACCATGGATCTCAAGAAGGAGTTAAGTAAGATAACCGAGGTGGAAACAGGCACCATTAGAAAGGCTTGGTATGAGCAGCCTTTATTTTAGGGGAATAATTTGGAGGCTTGTCCCCCACGTAGACCCCAATTTGTTTTCGGTATATCATGAATTATTATGTTAAGCGCTTCAGGTGGGACGTCTATCTCCTCGAAGGCTTTAAAGATGCCCTTCATCAGCTTCTCTTTCTGCTCGTCTGTTCTTCCTTCCCACATCTCAATTATGACGACAGGCAAACCTTTCACCTCAGCGGATAAGTAAATATTTACATGCAGTTATGCTTTTTGATTCGCGCCGTGACTTGCATAATTTTAAGAACATCGACAAGAGAATAGATTGTAAACGGAGAATTAATGGAAGTCTGAGAATGCTATCATTCAACGATGTAATCATCGAAATTTTCAACGCTCTTTATTACGTCTTCCCAGCGTACTGCGCAAACGGGGCGCCCGTAATCTTCGGAGGAGGAAAACCAATCGATCTGGGAAGAAACTTTCTAGACGGAAAACCAATCTTCGGTTCGCATAAAACAATCCGCGGCTTCATAGTAGGCCTAGCGATTGGAACCCTCGTCGGCTGGGCTCAGGAGACTCTTGCTCCGAATGTGGGGCTTCCTGAGGGGAATACATTATTGGGTTTTACTCTTTCTCTAGGGGCATTGATCGGTGATCTTCTTGGTTCCTTTTTGAAGAGGAGGCTTGATCTGAAGCCGGGGGCGCCTTTACCCGTATCAGACCAGATCGACTTCGTATTAGTCGCATTGCTCTTAGGATCTCTAATTGAGCCTCCGACGCTTACTGCGGCTTTGATCATCGTTATCTTAACTGGACCCGTCCATCTCCTAGTCAATGTAGTCGCTTATCTGCTACGGTTAAAGGAGACCCCTTGGTAGGAGAATAGTAGAAGTTTTAAGACGATCAGTTTAGGGATGGCTGTGATTAAAATATTTTATCTGTAAAATTGGTATGGTTGTTAGAAGAGATCTGTTTTCTAATGGTTTGGAGAAACATGTCATGGCGAGAAAGAAGAAGAGTTGGACTGAGAAACTAGCGGATAATAAGGGTCTGCCTAGAGTTGAAAAGATCAGCGAGAAGATGAGTAAGAGGTGGGGTTCAGGGACAGTCGTTATCCCAGCGCCGATGGAAGTAGACGCGATGATGAGGAAGGTACCTGAGGGGAAACTCATCACGATTAACGAGATACGTGAGGCGCTAGCGAGAAAGCATAACGCAACGATATGCTGCCCGATGACAACCGGTATTTTCGCTTGGATAGCTGCTAATGCGGCTGAGGAGCAGAGACGGGAGGGAAAAAAGGACATCACTCCGTACTGGCGTACACTCAAGACCGGCGGGGTGATAAACCCGAAATATCCCGGGGGAATTGAAAGGCAGAAGGAACTTCTGATAAAGGAAGGACACAAAGTAGTTCGGAAAGGCAAAAGATATGTGGTGGTTGATTATGAAAAATCTTTGATGAACCTTTAAGATTTCTAAGAGATGCTTTTTCTCGCTTCTACATCTCTTGGTCAGAAAAATAGAGGGATATCGCTGTCTATTGAGTTCTCTTGATCCTTTGGATAATCAGCTCTGCACCCTTTATTAACCCGTAGTCAACGAGCTGATAAGCGTCAGTCCAGTTCTTCTCATCTGTAAATGAGGAGGGACCTACCCAGTATAGATCGCCTGCTTTATGATGCAGTGGACCGAACGTGTTTCTCAGGGAGCTGACGACATCTATTGCCAGCTCGTTTTTGCCTTTTCGAAGATTCTTTGTGATATCAGTCTCGAGGGGCCGCCAGCAGATCGGTAGGGGATCTGAGCCGTTAACCCTGACCAGGAAGAGGGTTCCTTTTGCTTCGGGTAAACGTATAAGAATGCGTTCATCTAGCTGCGGTTCTCTATCGAGGTTAAAGCTAGTCATGTATCGCATCGTCCCGGCGTAGAATGGGTATCCCTGCTCAACCCAGCTGCCGCTCTTTAGAATCTCAGGTTCCTCGGTGAGCATATATTCCGTCTCAGAGATTTTTTTAACTCCGAAGTCGCCGACTAAGTAGAGATCCTCTATTGGAACACCTAAATTGAATGTGCATGAAAGCTCAATGACGTTCTTCCCTATGACCACATGTTTGGATATATCGATCTTCCCGAACTGTTTATCCCAATGCCAATCTGATGTATCGGTTGAAACTGGGATTCCGTTAACTCTGACGGCCCATATCGGAGCTTTTTCGACTACAAGGAATATCCGTCTCGGCTTAACTTCCGACTTAAAGGCTGCGCGAATCTTAAGCTCAAAGGACTTAGAGGGCTTCACGTTCTTCTGCTTCAAGACCCAAGGCTGAATTCCAACATATTTCTCCAGTCCGGCTGCCCGCCAAGCCTCCCGTCGGATCTTCCAGATCGGTGTATTCGGTCTCCACTCTCCTTCGCCGAGACAGTATTCGCATGAATCTATAACGAATGAGTTTAGGTGTAGACGTTTGAATCTCCATTCATCTGGAAGTTTCTTCACATCTTCTATAGGCATCCACGAGGCTAATGATTCTTCCGGGGCTTGAGGCTTCGAAGCGTCTATCATGAAGACGCGGCTTCCCGCCGGATAGAGCACGGTTTTTAGGAGAGTCTTCTTCTCCTGGGTCACCGCTTCGACCCGGGAGACCTCACCGTTAAACAGGTTCCACTCGGTCACCTCTCCTTTCTGCGAGAGCTTGACGATCGCATTGTAGGTCTTCGTTCGGCTGGTATTCACGAGGAAGTAAATGTGGCGTGAGCCTT
>CAZCXS010000194.1:0-3089 GCA_964502685.1 uncultured Candidatus Bathyarchaeia archaeon | reverse complement strand
AGAGAGATAAGCGGGTGCTGGAGATGCTTTTTTGGGGTCGTCACAGATATTTTTAGGATCTTTTCAACTTGCGAAGCGTGAAGGTATGCCCACGAAGCTGTGTGATGATTGAGCCTGTCGCTTCAGCAACGTTTTTAGCTATTTCCTTCGCTGTGCGATCGCCTAAACCGGTCTTCAATATTCTCACCTTAACTTTACCCCTTTTTTCCAGGTTCTTGGAGACTTCTTCTATAAGAGAGGCTGTTACACCCTTCTTCCCAATCCTCACGATGGACAGGTTAATCGAAGTCTTTCCACGCTTCTTTCTAAGATTCATCGGCATTGCTCTTTTCCTTCCTCCCCTTGTAAGGTATTCTTATGTAGTTGCCGCAACGTAGACATGTGATAGTGACGTGCGGTTCCCTTCGAGGCTGAATACGCACTCTGCAGCTAACACCGGGCAAGATAAATCTTTTGCAGCGTCTACAGACTAGAAGCCGGAATTCTTTAGGTAGATGAACTCGCGCCTTCATGGCGATCCTTCTAGCGATATCTACGTATCTATCGGCGAGATCCGGTCTCTCAGAGGCTACTCGCTCTGCAAGAGTAAATAATATGCGAATACGCTTGTAAGCTCTCTGTTTGATCTCTTCTTTGCTCATCTATCTGAGCCTTCAAATTTATTTAGATACCGACACTTAAACCCTTCCTTCAATTTTACAATCGGATTAAACGTTACATTTTTATGTAGCGTTTCATTTATTTTTGAGCGATTGGAGAGGAAAATGAAAGACTTCATAATCATTAAGGACCCTAAAGTTGCGAGGCTCTTCGCAGATCCATGTAGAAGGGATATTCTTCACAATTTGAGAAAACGGGAGATGACTCCATGTCAGCTCGCCAGGCTTCTTGAGAAAAATGTCTCCTCCATCTCTCATCACTTGAACGTTCTTGAAAAGGCAGGCTTAGTGGAGAAGTCTAGAACGCTCATCAAGGGGAATCTCGTGGAGAAGTTTTATCGAGCTACAGCTAAGAAGTTCGTGATCTCCTATACTTTGAGTGAAGGGCTCATACCCGACTCAGAGGATATTGCGAAGTGGTCGAAGGAGGTGTGCAGAAGCGCTGTGAGAAACCTCTCGGCTTTTGGATATGAGATTCCCGCCGAGAAGGAGAAGAGGCTGCTGGATCTTATCGAGAGGTACTCATCGCTGAAAAACATCACATTTGAGAGCATAATCTCCCAGCAGAAGAAACCGGTTAAAGTCACAGGTCCACCGTTGAAGATACTGTTATCCCTCCTAGAAACCGTTCATCTATACGAGAGTGAGGAATTCAGACGCGTAATGGATGAGATATGTGAGCAGCTGAAGGGTTTAAAGGCGACCTGAGAGATGTCTCCGTTCAGAAAAATTCTGAAGTATGTTGCTAGAAACTGGATCTGGTTCGCCATAAGCGTAACGGCGATGCTCATATCCACGTACATTAATGTTTATATTCCTCAACTATCCGGACGCGTGATAAAGAACATTCTGGAGATCGGAGACTTCAATCTGCTTGTGTCATTGGTAATCCAGATACTAGCGCTCACAGGGGTGCTGGCATTCTTTTCGCTCATACAAAGGTATGCGAATGGCTATTTCTCGCAAAAGGTTGTTTTTGATATCCGAAATGACGCGTTTAAATCGATTCAAAGGCAATCGTTCGGGTTCTTCGATAAGATGCAGATCGGGCAGTTGATGTCAAGAGTCACAACGGATGTCAACCGGATCAGGGGATTTGTAGGGTGGCAGCTTAGAATGGCATTTAGCTCCGTTTTTCTGCTTGCCGGGGTAATAGTCTCCATGATAACGATCGATCTGGAGCTCTCTCTGATATCCTTCTCAATAATTCCAATCCTCTTCTTTAGCTACGGCCTTTACGGGAAGAAAATAAGGCCGATAATTCATACGGCACGTGAATATTATGGAGATCTGACCTCGGCCCTCTGGGAAAACATCACTGGCATAAGGGTAGTGCGATCCTTTGCGCAAGAGGATTATGAGATTGAGAAGTTCCAGAAACCCAACCGGCGATACTTTGAAATGATGATGAAGGCGGTGAGATTAAGATCGCTCCTCAGCCCCATAGGCTCCCTCATTATAGGCCTCTTAGCATCTATGATTCTGTGGTACGGCGGCGTAAAGATAATAAACAATCAATTCACCATCGATAAGCTCTACGTCTTCACCAGTTACATGACCATGCTTATCAGACCGATAATGATGCTCGGGATTATGTGGACGGGTTACCAGAGAATGATGGCCGCCGCTGAGAGGGTCTTTGAGATCATCGACGCCGTCCCCGAGGTCAAAGACAAACCGAACGCGATCAGATTGCCGTCGATAAAGGGCCACGTTGTCTTCGAGAACGTCTCATTCGGATATGATGAAGAAAACCTGGTCCTGAAAAATATTAATCTCGAGGCTAAACCGGGAGAGACCGTCGCCCTTCTCGGACCCACAGGATCAGGGAAGAGCACGATAATTCGGCTGATTCCGAGGTTCTACGATGTCACCTCGGGAAGGATACTCATAGACGGACATGATATTCGAGATGTGAAGATAGAGGACCTAAGAAAGCATATAGGCATAGTCTCCCAGGAGACGTTCCTCTTCAACATGAGCGTCAAGGATAACATCGCGTTTGGAAAGCCCAACGCTTCGATGGATGAGATCATCAGAGTCGCGAAGATAGCTAAAGCCCACGATTTCATAACGAAGCTGCCTAATGGGTATGACACGATAGTTGGGGAGAGAGGGGTAACCCTCTCAGGGGGACAGCAGCAGAGAATCGCTATTGCTAGGGCGTTATTGATGGATCCTAAGATACTGATACTGGACGACTCAACATCAAGCGTCGATGTAGACACGGAGTATGAGATCCAGCAGGCCTTAAGCGCGTTGCTGAAGGATAGAACGGCATTCATAGTCACACAGCGAATATCCACTATTAGAAATGCGGATAAGATCGTTGTGATCAAGGATGGAAGAATATTCGAGGAGGGCGACCATGAGACCCTAATGGCGAAGAAGGGAATGTACTACAAGCTATATCAGACGCTCTACGAGGCG
>CAZCXS010000193.1:0-3092 GCA_964502685.1 uncultured Candidatus Bathyarchaeia archaeon | reverse complement strand
ACTTGTTCTATAAGTTCAAGTCTTGTTGGAACAACGGCCTCAACCGGGACCACCTTAAGAATATATTGAAAATCCGCTGGAGAGCGCTTCAGCATCTCTCTGAGCTTTTCGACCGCTTGGAACGGATCTAATGATGTCTTCGCCACGATTAATCCTGAGACCTCGGTCTTCTCAACCGTTGAGTCTCTGTCTCCAATCTCACCTAGGAGAAACCAGATCTCAGAGCATGCGTCATTCTCTAATCCTCTTGCACATGAAATGATGAGGTTAAAATCCGCGATCAAACTCTCACCTTCAGTGGATTATACGGGCGAAAGCTTATCTGTCTTTTCTTTTATCCTTAACCTGAGCCTCTAATCCGAGGGGTGATCTTTTTCAGATCTTCCTCGGAAAGATCATGCCTCTTTGCTCAGGCACAGGGTTCAACGGAGTTTTCCCGATGAGAACTCTCCGAACATCCTCGGCTACGGTGGATGCCATTAAGCTTCTCGTCTCAACCGTATGCGTAGCCATGTGAGGCGTCAGGACGACGTTCTCCATTTTGATCAGTGGGCTGTCAAGCGGAAGAGGCTCCTCTGAGAATACATCAAGCCCCGCGCCTGCTATCCACTCCTCCTCGAGAGCTCTACAAAGCGCTTCTTCATCTATAACGCGGCCTCTGGATGTATTTATCAGGTACGCGGTCTTCTTCATCTTCTTCAGCTCCTCCTCGCCTATAAGGGAAGTTGTTTCAGGCGTTAATGGAACATGTATAGAGACGAAGTCGGAGACCCTCAACAGATCGTTAAGGCTCAGATATTCCGCTCCTAGCTCTTCTTCCATATCGCGCCTCCGTATCTTATCATAATAGACGATTCTCATCTCGAAGGCTTTAGCTCTACGAGCGACCTCCGTTCCTATCCGCCCGAGACCGATAATCCCTAAAGTCTTCCCAGCCAAGTCCCCCCTTAAGGGAAGCGTAGGTCTACCGGCCTTAGCCCACTCTGTTCTGACATACCTGTCGGCTTCTATGATTCTACGTGAAAGGCAAAGCATCAAGGCGAATGTTAGCTCCGCCACGGCGCGGGATAAGACGTTCGGAGTATGAGTAACATAGATTCCCCGCCTTGTACATGCCTCCACGTCAACACGATCATAGCCTACTCCAAACCGGGAGACAACCTTGAGTCTCGGCGCGTGGCTGAGTAGTTTCTCGTTTATATCCTCATGAAGGGGGATTAACGCCTCGGCGTCTTCTGCTTCCCGCAGAAACTCGCTGCTCGTCCAGTTGAGTAGGGAGATGACGTCGGCGATATCGTTCAGGAGATTTCTGATCATCTCTCTGATCTGGCTTCTAATAACAGCTGAGATTATAACCTTCGACTTCAAGGGAATTTACCTCTCAGACCTGCATAACTATGAATGTAAACAAAAAAGGTTAATAAATGCGATCCATCGGTCAGTGCTTTAGTCTAGGAGTCATCGCCTATCGCTAGGCTCCACGCCGTCGCCGCACATCATCCCGATAAAGATTAGATTCATCTTTCATTTATTTGTTCCTCCATCCTAGTCGTCAAGAGTGGCAAATTTATTAACCGGCGGACGTTTCTCTCTGAGGGGAACCCGGAGGGAGCAAACATTAGAATAGCGGTCCTCGATAGGGACAAGTGTAGATCCAGCCGCTGCGACAAGGCGTGTTACAGGTTTTGCCCTCAAGTTCGAAGCGGAAATGAGGCTATACGTTTCGAAGATGGGAAACCTGAAATCTCAGAGATAATTTGCACGGGATGCGGTATATGCGTGAAGAAATGCCCATTCAAAGCAATATCCATAGTTAACCTTCCGGATGAATTAGAGGGAGAGTGTACCCATCGTTTCGGGCCGAACTCCTTCAAGCTCTTCAGGCTGCCAGCTCCCTCCCCGGGAAGCGTACTAGGGCTTCTTGGGCCGAACGGAATCGGGAAATCAACCGCTCTGAAGATCCTCTCCGGCGAAATAAGGCTGAATCTAGGCAATTACTCTGACCCCCCTGAATGGGATGAGATTCTCGAGTACTTCCGCGGTTCAACCCTTCAGCTCTACTTTAAGAGAATGAGCGAGGGAAACCTCAGGGCGATTCATAAGCCGCAGTATGTAGATATGATCCCGAAGGTAACAAAAGGAAAGGTCGGGGAGATCCTCTCAAGGGTTGATGAGAGAGGGTGTCTTAACGAGATTTCGCGTATGCTTGAGCTTGACGCGGTATGGGATCGCGAGATCGATGTTCTAAGCGGAGGTGAACTTCAAAGAGTCGCATTAGCCGCGGCGATTTCCCGTGAAGCCGATGTTTATCTCTTCGATGAACCCTCGAGTTATTTGGATGTCAAACAGCGGCTTGAAGCGGCTAGGGCGATTAGAAGCCTAAGAGAAGAGAATAAGATCATCATCGTCGCGGAGCATGACTTGGCGGTTCTCGACTACCTCTCAGACTATATCTGCGTCCTCTACGGGGTTCCAGGGGTATACGGCATAGTATCGCATGTCCATGGGGTTCGAACGGGCATAAACATCTATCTCGAAGGATTCATAAGGGATGAGAATCTCCGTTTCAGGAAAGAACCGATCAGGTTTCACGTTAAACCCCCCACCGCCGCGGTTGTATCATCCCCTCCTCTTCTTAAATGGGATCGAATGAGCAAATCCTATGAAGACTTTCACTTGGATGTTGAGGCGGGAGAAGTCAGAGAAGGCGAGGTAATAGGGATTCTTGGGCCGAACGGGATCGGGAAGACGACGTTTATACGGATGCTTGCTGGAATTGAGAAGCCTGACTCCGGCTCCCCGGCTCAGACGATGCTTTCCGTGAGTTATAAGCCGCAGTATATCTCCTCGGACTATGAGGGCACAGTTGAGGAGCTCCTTAGAGACGTATCTGGGGAAGATTTCTCCTCAAGCTTGTATAGAACTCAGATAATGCGCCCATTTAACTTGGATCCTCTGCTTGACAGGTACCTAGACGAACTCAGCGGAGGTGAGCTTCAAAGAGTCGCCGTGGCAGCGTGCCTTTCTAAGAAGGCTGACATATATCTTCTGGATGAGCCGAGCGCCTACCTCGACGTTGAAGAGAGGCTTTC
>CAZCXS010000192.1:0-3097 GCA_964502685.1 uncultured Candidatus Bathyarchaeia archaeon | reverse complement strand
GAATTAGCCATCTTCACCCCTTTTATCCTTCTCGATCTCACGATCTCCTCGGAGGTTCCAGGCTTAACAGTGACCATCACGAAGGCCCTTAAGGCTTTACGACGCAGATCCTTAGAAGGAGACATTCCGCTCTTCACTCTTTTACGCTTAACTCGATAAAACCAGGGATGTCTCCGTGTGTATTATGTTCGGGTCTTTCTCTATGACCTTGTAGAGGATCTCGTTTATGCTCTCCAGGTCAGGCGCATCTATTATGACTATCGCGTCGTATCTGCCGTAAATGGCATCCGCCTGAACAACCTCTTTAACCTTCTTCTTTATCCTCTCAACAACCTGTAGGGAAGTCGCAGGCTTCGTCTTCACAAATATGTACGCTCTCATTCAACTCACCACCTTAAGTTCATACTCTCTTCAATCTTAATAGTCTAAGTACTTCATGATCTCCCAAGGCGTCACGTAGAGACAGTATTGGTTCCAGTCATTCGTCTTGTACTCGATGAAGGAGTCGAAGATGTGGCTTCCAAGCGTCCGATGGATAACCTCGTCGCTCTTCATCTCATCCAGAGCGTCCTTCAGGGTTGTTGGAAGCTCCCCTATTCCGAGAGCCCTCCTTCTCTCAGAGGATAATTTATAGACATCCTCGTCAACGGGGTCACCTGGGTCGATCTTCTTTTTAACACCGTCAAGCCCAGCCATCAGGATGCAGGAAAACGCCAAGTAGGGGTTACATGAAGGATCAGCTGATCTGAACTCCACTCTTTTATAAGAGGCGTATCTTGGACCTTTGAAGTATACTGGGACGCGTACTAATGCTGATCTGTTACGCCGAGACCACATAACATAGATGGGAGCCTCAAACCCTGGAACAAGCCTCTTATAGGAGTTCACCGTGGGGCAGCATACAGCCGTTAGGGCTCTGGCATGCTCTAATAGTCCTCCGATGAAGTATCTCCCAGTCTGGCTGAGCTCAGCGTACTCGTCGCTCTCATCATACATGACATTCTCATCGTTTCTCCAGAGTGAGATGTGAACATGCATTCCGCTCGCATTATCGAGATAGACGGGCTTAGGCATGAAAGTAGCGATCATCCCGTACTTCTTGGCCACGTTCTTAGCCACAAACTTGTAGTAAACCGTTCTATCAGCAGTCTCAACTAAGCCCCCGAAGCGGAAGTCAATCTCTAGCTGCCCAGCCGTCGCCACCTCATGGTGATGCATCTCAACCCTAAAACCGAAACTATCCTCAAGTATCGATGCAACCTCATTGCGATACTCAATAGTCGTGTCCTCCGGGGGAGGCCTGAAGTATGCCTCCTTCGGCCTCAGAGTGAAGCTCCCAGGGGAAATCTCAGGCGACTCCGGTACGACCCTCGGAGGCCCCCAAGAGTCTCCCTCCCCACCTTTTGGGCTGACCCATAAGTCCCAAACGAGCCTGGTTGGATCGACTGAGGAGAAGATGAAGTATTCCAGCTCGGGACCGAAGTATCCAGTGTACCCCATTTCTTCTGCTGCTTTTACCGCTCTTTTCGCAACGTAACCTCTTGAACAAACTTCAGATGGCTCTTCGCTTCCATAAGCCTCATAGACGTCTCCGATGATGATCGCGCTTTTCTGTCTCTCATCGCTCGTCCAGGGTATCACAGCCAGGGTCTTCGGATCCGGCTTGAGAATCATGTCTGATTCCTCGATGGATTTGAAGCCTCTGATCGAGGAGCCGTCGAAGCCTATGCCGGATGTGAAGGCGTTCCCTTCGATGTATTCCCTCGCGGGTATGACTACGTCCTGCATTAGACCGCGGATATCTACAAATGTTGAGTGCACCCATCTGACCTTGCTTCTCTTTAAAGTCTCGACAGCGTCTCTTATGGTTTCGGTCTCCTCCATCGTTTGGGCACCATTCATTTATTCAATAAATCGACCATATATTAAAAAATTCATATATAAGTTTTTCGCTAAATGGAAAAACATTTATATAATTTTGAAAAAATTGAATAAATGTCTGCCGGGAGACCTGCTCATGAGATTAAGATTTCGGGGGGATAAGTCTGGAAAGCAACGTAGTTAAAATGATTGATGACATCGACCTTCAGATCATCAATCTGCTCCAAGAAGATTCTAGGCTGAGCTTTAATAAAATAGCACGTGAGCTCGGAATATCTGTGGGAACAGCGTACAACCGCATTAAAAACCTGGAAGATAGGGGAGTCTTAAAAGGTTACACCGCGATTGTGGATCCGGTGAAGGTTGGGTACAGCTTAACAGCGATAATACTGATTCAGGCGGAGGGGAAACACCTACTAGACGTCGAGAAGGAGATTTCAAAGATAGATAACGTAGTCTCAGTCTACGATATTACAGGGGATTTTGACATCGCCGTTGTTGCCAGGTTTAAAGACAGGTCGGGCCTAAACGGCTTCATAAAGAGCCTCTTGGCCATGCCCTACGTGAAGAGGACGGTGACAAACGTCGTCCTAAACGTTGTAAAGGAGGACTTTAGAATCAAGATCTCATGAGGCTCATTATGAAAAAGGCTGTGTCTTGACTTCGATATCTTTCCCATCATATTGTTTACTCATGTCGAAACTTTTGATGAAGATCCTTCGGCATAGGATGGAAGATGTCGATAGTCAACAAGTACAACGGCTGAACAGATAAATCATGAATCATCTTCATGATCTCATTCTATGAGATCGGTTGGAAGCTAAAGTATAAAAGATTAGAGATTGCTAATCGTTAGTGTGGTTTTTATGGAGAGGAGGAGACTCGGCCGAACAGGCCACATGAGCAGCATAGTTACTTTGGGCTGCTGCGTCTTGGGGCGTATCTCACAGAAAGAGGCTGACAGGATAATTGAGCTTGCCCTTTCTCATGGAGTGAACCATTTCGATGTAGCCCCTACTTATGGAGAAGCAGAGTTGAGGCTTCGCCCATGGATGAAGGAGCATAGGGACGAGATTTTCCTTGCATGTAAGACTCAGAAGAGAACAAAGAAGGAAGCTTCTAAAGAGCTTAAAAGATCCCTAGAGAGATTAGGCGTTGATCATATTGATCTTTACCAGTTCCACGGATTAGATGACCTGAAGGAGCTTGAGGTGGC
>CAZCXS010000191.1:0-3113 GCA_964502685.1 uncultured Candidatus Bathyarchaeia archaeon | reverse complement strand
AGATGACGCCGTCATCAGGGGTCTTCTCAAGCTCCTCTAGAGCCTTATCAACTTCTAGAAGTTCAAGCTCAACTTGTTGTTTCTGAGCTAAGATGTTCTGTAGAGTCTGTTGCAGCTGCTGTAGGCGTAGCAGTCTCTCCTGGACGGCTGGTGGAAGCTTAATCCCGGTGCTCATCTTTAATTGTCACCTTTTCATCCAATACGTTCAGAAGCTTCATCAATAATACACGACGCGATAATTAAAGCATTTCTTATTTTTATTGATTCATGCACATTGATGATATTAACTTCTAAGAAAAAGGCTCAGAACGCTAACGATTAATGATCGGATTCTCTTCTTTTAAGCGTGGAAACTTAAACAACAGGAGTTAGGTGTATACCATCCTCGTCTGAAGAGACATTATAAAGTCCGGTTCGAGGCTGCTCTCCATAGATGAACAGGCTTCCCAGGATGTCCTTGAAGACGAAGTAAGCAGCGGCAAGTTGAGTTATCATCTCAATAGACTTCATCCCCCTCTTAGCGACCCCTATGAGTATTTCATTATTCTGTGACGCCCTCGTGATGGCTTCATCTAATAGCTTTAAAGTATTCTCCGCTCCATAAAGGATCTCAAATGTATCTAGGCCTAAAAACTCAACGACTGCTGAATGTTTTTTCCTCAGTCTTTCCAAAAAATTGAGGTACGCCTTCCGGGCCTCCATAAGTGAAAATTCCATGAGATCGAATTTATCCTTCCTTATGGTTTTAAGGAACTTTCTGTAATCCTCTGCGGAGTCGGCTAGTTTCTCTAATCGCCAAGTTATCCAAGATTCAGGCTTGTAGAAATATATTCCTTCATACTTCTTCTCGAGTTCATAGTCCTCCAGTAATGCAGAGCCGATTGAGCGTAAACGAGCAACCCCTATGTTTTTTAGGGACAGATTTATCGCGATCTGGTCGAGGAACGGAACGTAACGGAGGCCCACGCCGTGTTCCACGATGAATAGGGTTAATCCGCCTTTTTCTAGACCGCCCGTTATCTTATCGAAGTCTCTTATTCCGCTTGACCGATGTATCTTATCGATGTCCGGAAGGGGTTTAATCTTAACGATTCGCATTTTATCATAAGGCGGAAAATGCCTAAATTGACCGTTATTAAGCGTAAAGACATAGCTCTTTCGCCTTCTCTTCACTCCCCGCAGCTTATCTATTCTGATCTCCCTTAATGTCCTAGACTTTGAGTGCTCTAGGTATGGCTGTCCATCCGTCGCCTCTCCACGCACGCTCGTATCTAGCAGAGTCACGATGCCGTCTACTATGTAATCAAGATCTGTGGGTCCATCTGTTTCTGATATTAAAATCAGATGAGTTTTGACGTCATGACAGAAATCACATATACTTTGCGTGAATGAGACGCTGCTATCTTGAAGATTTAAGCATCCTAACAGGGCATCCCAGCTATCGATCACGACAACCGGGTTATCCATTTCCTCAGCATCCTCGTAGAGGATCTTGAAAAAGTTCAGCGCGGTGTCGTAGTCGAATAGTTGGCCTGAAAAGTATCTTAAGGAATCCAATGCTCTAGTGAGTCTTTTAGGCGTGGCATTAATCACGTTTCTCTCCGGAACAATATCCTTTATCCAAGGGAAGAGACTGTAGAGCTTTTCAGGTGTAACCCTTGTAGATACGTAAAGTCCATTACGTTTTTCACATATCTCTTTTAGAATCTCAAACGATAGAATAGTCTTCCCAGTGCCAGGTTTACCCTTAATGAGTAAGGTTTGCCCCGGAAACATCCTGAAGAACTCTATTATCTCCGCGGGGATGCTGCTTTTATTATTCAAGATCATCACATCTAAATAGCATTTTAATTCGAAATGCCTGAGATTCTATCATTGCACTTAACCTACTTTTAGAGCATCCATTCGGATTTTTACAGACAGCCCTCATGAAGACCCCCCAGAGAATCCCCTTCCCTCCTTAGCAGTTCAGTATCAAGTAGAGCTAAGCTGAAACGCTCATCTCTACGCCTTTTCACGCTCTTCCCCCTCATCCGTGATTATCACCTTTGTCTTCCCGTTTAGCAATTAATCACCTCCTGTATCTGCCTGATTACCCGCCTGGACCCACCTTTTTTTAAAAGGATTCCTTTAATAATCTCAAATTCAGCCGTTAATTTTTTCAAAATTCTTGATAGAAAGAATTCGTGACCGAGGAGGATCTTAATTTCAGTAAAGACCACGAAATCGACGAGTCTACGGAAACTTTTTAAAATCTCCAGTTGGATCTTTATGCTCTGTTCTCTGAAGAACATCTTTTAACTCTAGATTCGGTAGCGAAGAGAAATCGTTATAAAATTTATGGAGAAATCATACCATTAGTTTAATTAGTTCTAATTATACATCAAAAAAATTCTAGATATTGCTTGGGATCTTGTCTGCTCCCGTCTGGATGAAGCAACACTTAATTATGACAGAAACGAAGTCATTTGAAAAACTAGCGAGAACGGAGCCTATGAAGCAGCTCATCCACAACGGGGTTCTCATTCCTAAATATGAGTGGAAGAGGCTTTGCATACTGGTGAAAGGCAAGAGAATACAGCTTACACCAAAGCAGGAAGAAATGGCGGTTGCATGGGTCAAGAAGCTCGAAACAGAATATGCCAAGGATAAAGTTTTTGTCCGTAATTTCTTTGAGGATTTCTGTAGGACGCTGGGGATCAACGAGAAACTCGGCCCGGAAGATTTCGACTTCTCTGGGATCATAGATTATATTGAAAAAGAGAGGATATGGAAGGAAAGTTTGACAAAGGAGGAAAAGAAGCGCCTAAGAGAAGAAAGGAAAGCGGTGAGAGAAGCTAACAAAGAGAAGTACGGCTATGCAATCGTCGACGGCGTGAGAATGGAGATCAGCAACTACATAGCTGAGCCTTCATGCATCTTCGTAGGACGCGGAAAACATCCAAAACGCGGCAGATGGAAGGAAGGGCCAAGCGAAGAGGACATCGAGCTTAACCTTTCACCTGATGCTCCTAGACCGCCTGGAAACTGGAAAAAGATCCTCTGGGAACCAGATGTCATGTGGATTGCACGTTGGCGGGATAAGCTCTCTGGAAAGATGAAGTATGTTTGGC
>CAZCXS010000190.1:0-3117 GCA_964502685.1 uncultured Candidatus Bathyarchaeia archaeon | reverse complement strand
CGCTCATGAAGCTTGTTCACCTATGTGAGGCTTTCGGTGTAAGGCTTGAGCTTCATGGGGGTCATCCAGGAAACCTTCAGGTTCTAGGGGCAATGGGGATTCCCGGAGAGTACGTAGAGAGGGGTTTGCTGCATCCCCTGCTTGACTACGAGTCGAGGACCCCGTGGCTTAAAGAGAAGATTGACCCCATGGACAGTGAGGGATATGTGCATATATCGCAGAAGCCTGGGCTTGGAATGGAGATTGATTGGAAATTCATCGAGGAAAACAGAGTCGACATCGACGAGTAATAGCCTATAGATTCGCGAAGGCCGCTTTGCTCAGGGCGTATCCCCATCATATTGATGCATGCAAGACGAAGGAAGCATCCAGCATATTCTTGAGTACTCAAACGCTAAGCTTATTCATCATGGAATTAAAATGAATATAAACCTCACAGCCTTGGGAAGGGCTTAGAATTTCAAAGAAAATCATAGAGGCCTCCAAAGATTGAGCAAACTCAAAGATTTCCTTAAGGCTAGAAGCCGGAATTTCCATGTGATCACGATTAGAGGGCTCTTTGCAAACTTCGCCGGAGGCCTAACTCAAAACTATACATCCGTCTATGCTGTGGAGCTCGGCGCCGATCCGATAGAGCTTGGAAGCCTAAGAAGCATAGGAGACCTCGTTAATGCTTTTCTCTCGGCGCCTACTGGCTGGCTTGCCGATCGATACGGCTTAAAAAGGTTGTACCTGATCGGTTTGATTCTGGAGGCGCTGATTCCCCTAGGGTATGCTCTGTCATGGAATTGGCAGATGCTCGTTGTGCCTATGATCTTGTTCTCGACGACTTGGGTGATAACCTACCCCATTCAGAGGATTCTCCTTGCGAACGCCCTGAAAGGAGAAGACAGAGCAACGGGATTCGGAATCTTCAGCAGCATAAGCCAGATCCCGCTGATCTTCGCTCCCATCATAGCCGGGGTAATTGTGACGTGGCTCGGTGGAATCTCAGCAGCGGCGATCCGTCCGCTTTACTATATCAGCTTCGTTATTCTCTCGTCGACGCTTCTCTGGGTACATTTAAGGCTACAGGAGCCAAGAGCTAAGATGGCGAAGTATGAAGAAGGGTTTCTCAAAGGCTTTCTAGAGCTGGCAAGTAGAAGGGAGGTTAGAAAATGGCTCCTAATAGAGATTCTTGGTTCATTCACATTCGGCGCCACCATGCCTTTCATAATGATCTATGCCGTTGAGGTTAAGCGAGCGGACGCGTTGATCTTAGGCTTCATGGGATCAGCATTGAATATAGTCTCGATTCTCACCTCAATACCCATCGGGAGGATAGGGGACAGGATAGGAAGGAAAAAGACCATAATGCTTCTAAGACCCGCCCTTTACGCCTCGTATATTCTACTTGTAGCCGCGCCGAGCCCCGAGATCCTCATATTATCCTTCGCTTTGAGGGGGATGCTCTGGAGCACCTTCAACGTATGGATGACGATGCAGCTAGAAATAGTCCCCGCCGATCAGAGAGGAAGATGGATGGGAACAATCAACACTCTTAGAAGCATAGTCAGAATCCCAGCTCCGATCTTTGGAGGGATACTCTGGACGTACATAGATCCCTCAATTCCCTTTATACTTCTCGTTCTAGTCGACCTTTTAATTAGAATGCCAATTTTGCTTACGATCCCCGAGACGCTCAGACGTTCCCAATGAGGAACACGCGATATCCGCCATATATGAAAAGGGAAAAGGCAAAATTTCAAGGGAGAACAAACAATTTCAAAAGAATTCGCCTCATATATTTATCCGACACTGCTCGCTATGATTAATGTGAGGCATAAAGATTGGAAGAGATGGATATAGCCAAGCATCTCGTCATGAATATTGGCACGCGGCTATCCGGATCCCCCGGCGAGAAGGAAGCAGCGATATATTTAGCTTCTAAATTCAGAGAAATCGGCTTAGAAGTTGAGCTCTATAAATATAGATTTCTCGGCTGGGAGCTACTGGAAGAACCCGTATTAGAGATGCTTTCCCCAAGGAAGGAGAAGATACCGTGCGCTCCGAACATTTATTCCTCATCCACTCCGGAGGGAGGAGTCGAGGGGGCTCTAATATATGTCGGCAGGATCAGACGGGGAATACACAGCAAGATGGACAGATACGCCATAATTAATGAAGACGGAGAGGAAGGAGCATACATCATCGGCACGGATCAGCCGGTGCCCCGCAACGGCATACGCGACGTACGGTTTCCAATGCCAGAAGTTAACGTTGCATCAGATGTAAAGAAGATGCTGGCATTGCTTAGGCGGGAAGGCACTCCTATCCGCATGAAGCTCAGATTGAAGGCTAAATTCGATCCCGAAGCCTCCGCTTATAATGTGATCGCCACGCTCAGGGGCAGAGAGCATCCTGAAAGGATAATAATTATGACTGCCCACCTGGACACTCAGATTAATACTGTGGGAGCGAATGACGACGCCTCAGGCATATCGGTTCTCTTCCGAATTGCAAAGAGGCTAAGCAAGACCGGGACTTCGAAGACGATAAGGTTCTGCATATTCGGGGGAGAAGAATATGGAATGTACGGGTCTAGGCACTACGAGAATAGGCTCAAGGAGACCGGTGAGCTAAGCAAGGTTGAGCTCGTGATGTGCTTCGACGAGGTTGGACGGGAGAAACAAACCCACAGATTCAGAGCGACGGATGAATGGCTAAAACTCAAGCTCGAGAAGACCCTAGAGGACCTAAAAGCGGAGGAGCGTCTGGGGAGAGATCTGATTGAAGATTTCCCGAGGAGATGGGTAATACGCGCCTTCGGGTCTGATCACGCAGCATTCGTGGAGGACGGGGTGCCCGCGATATCCATCGGCGGAGGGGGATACAACGGATACTCTCATACAGGCTCCTCGGGGGATCAGGATACACTAGACGGGATAAGCCCCCAAGTAATCGCGTACAAAGCTGATATAGGTCTCCGCCTCCTCGAGGAGATCGGAGCCATTTAACCGCTGTATGGTGAGAGGAACCTTCACTTATCTTTTCTTTCTACTGCCCGTCGAGCCGCCTTAACGATATCGTCTATGCTCATCCCGTAATGATTCAGCAGATCCTCATAGCTCAGCGAGG
>CAZCXS010000189.1:0-3168 GCA_964502685.1 uncultured Candidatus Bathyarchaeia archaeon | reverse complement strand
CTGAGAGATGTAGAATTCGAAGAAACGACGTTAACAGGTGTCGACATCATCTCGATTGATGCCTTAAGCTCAATCGTCACCCTCAAAAGAGGAGAAGAGTAACTTTTGGATCTCGAAAGGAAGTTCTAAACCGGAAATTTCTCACCTCATATTCTTGAGTTCCCAGATTTAGAGATCTCTCAGTTTCTCAAAACCTCTGGGAAACAAATAAATTTTCATTCGTTCTCAGTAATGAGCGGAGGACACATTATGGCTTCTAGGCCTTCTTTTGATGAACTGCTCAAGAAAGGGGATGTTGTCGAGGTTACTTCTATCGGAACGATCTGCGGCTTAGATAAATATGAATACTGCGTCCGTGATAAATGCCAATATTGGGATAAGGAGGACAGAAAGTGTAATCGATTCGTCTGGGTTAGCATAATGCATGAAGGAAAATACCACACGTTAATCATGCCCAGAGATAGAGCTAAAGAGAACGTAAAAATAGCCAAATATTTGAAATAGCCGTCAATCTTCAGAGAATAACGGAATTCAATAAGCCCATCTACGCGTAACCTAGATGATAATGTAATGAATGATCTTCAGGGACCGCGAATATGCTTAGAGAGACAAACCTCAAACCAGTCGCTGAGCCTTCATTAGAGGAAACGCGGAGCTAGGCTGAACAGATACCAGCTCTTCTTAATAGGTGAATATACTTTACGATGTTAAGGGATCCTGCCATTTCTGGTTAAAGCGGTCCGCGGTAATATTTCGTCGCGGGGCATCCGACGCATCTGTTAATCTTATACCTCTCACATGAATAGCATTCTACGTTACAAGGCGAGATCTCCCTGTCCTTCGTCACTAGATTCATGCGTATCCTCATGAAGGGAGAGAAAAGAACTGTTCCTATAGGATAAAACTCTGTTCTCCGAATACCCTGGCTGCATCTCAAGGAACATTTCTCAATCGACTCGCTCTCCAGAGTATCTTTATCCTCAGCTATGACCAGGGCAGCTAGATTGTAACCTGCGAATAACGTGAACATATTTACAATCCTCGGGCACTCCTTAAACTTCTCCAAGCATCTGTTTAGGGCTTCGCGGCTCTCAAACTCAAGCAGCATGAGAGCTGCATGAAGCTTTAACTTTTCAATATTGATCCCGGCTGAGACTTGAATTAAACCTTCAGAAAGCATCTTTTCAACTCTTCTCTTAGCCCCCATTATCGTGTATCCTATAGCTTCCCCTAGCTCTCTGTAGGAGGCTCTTCCATCCTTAAGCAGCTTTGAGACTATCTTCCTATCAATTTCGTCCATTTCTCAATCGCCATAATGTTTATTTTTTAATCAAAAGAGGTATGATAAGCGTAATATTTAAATTTTAACCGGGAGAAACACCGAGAAAAATATTTAATAAAGAGAATCCCACGTTGGAAGCTTCATATGCAAAGATTCTCTCTTCTGAATTGTTTAAAAGAACAACTAACATAAACTTATTATTCAGAGAAAAAAGGAATTTCTTGCGTTCCAGAAGATTCTTAAAAAATGATGAAGGCGCGTGTGAAGGCTCAACATGATGCAGGAGAACGATCTTCAAGTCAGAGTTAGCAAATACATGAGCTATCTTCTTAGGCATAATCCCAGCGGCTTAATCATGGATGAGCATGGCTATGTCGATTTTGACAGCCTCGTAAAGAAAGTTCGTGAGCGATTCCAAGTCGATAAGGATTTCATCCGTGGAATCGTCGAGAACAGTGAAAGGCAAAGATTCGAAATTCTAGGCAACAAGATCAGAGCCTTATATGGGCACTCCATTCCCGTTAGGCTTAATCTAAAAGAGAATACGACTAAGAAGGTATTTTATCACGGGACAACCCCAGAAGCAGCATCGAGGATCTTGAGGGAAGGCTTAAAACCGATGAAGAGAAGATGGGTCCACCTGTCACCAACCGTCAAGGTGGCGAGGGAAATAGGATATAGAAGAACGAGAAGCCCGGTTATACTGGAGATAGATGCGGAGAAAGCTAGGAGAGACGGCTTCAAATTCTACGAAGCAACCGACAAGGTGTATCTATGCCGTAAAATCCCGCCGAAATATATTAAACGGAAAGAGTAGCTTCAAGAACGATTTAGTCGCCTGAAGACTTTTTCTTTCTCTAAACGGCTTAACTGACATAGAAGCTCGAATAGATATTTAGAATGTCTCCTTCTGCCTTGTGAGCGTAGTCAGCTCTTTTATCCGAAGATCGGCTTCTCTCCTGTCTCTTCCCTCTCACGTTTATAAGATTCCGCGCAATGCCTACAGCAAAACACAGTCTCCTTGCCGTCTATAACCTCTGTGTATCCGCCTTCGTACACTTTACATCCACAGTGGACGCAGACGTTCAGGTTCGGCTCGATAGCAGTGGAGACGAGAGCCGCGAAACGTTTGAAAAGCCTCCTGCAAAGATCTTTCCCCTCTTCTGTGAGCTCATACACCTTCCTCTCCTTCTCCCCCACAGGCTGTATCGTATACTTCACTAGACCCTTCTCCTCAAGGCGTTGAAGAAATGGGTATACTAAGCTCGGGCTGATGTTTTTATTCAGTCTCTTTCTAAACCTGTTGAGGATGCTGTATCCGTGGCATGGCCCTTCATAAAGAATCGTAAGTATATAGAATCTGGAGAAATCTGAAAGGAACTCGTCGATTTCTGTATCGCTCATATTGACACTCTCAAAGATATATCTCTAAAAGAAACATTTATATCTTTTCATCCATCATATGATCAATTAGTCAGGTCGCGTGAAAAAATTTTGCTGCTTAATGGCCTCTGAAAGCATCAGAGTACGAGAGAGGAGAGATTCTTAATGGCCAGACAGAAAACTGTGATCAAAATCGGCGGGATGCATTGCACAGCGTGCGCTCAAACTATAGAGAGAGCCTTGAAAAAAGAACCGGGAATAATCGATGCTTACGTTAATTTTGCCTCTGAAAAAGCGATGGTAGAGTACGATTCAAGCAAGATAAACTTAGATAGAATCGCAGACGTCATCAGAGAAGCAGGTTACGAGCCTATGGGAATATCAAAAGGAGGCGAGAGAACCAGAGAGGTCAGCCTCAAGATCTCTGGGATGAGCTGCGCCTCGTGTGCGGCTAATATTGAAAAGGCGCTTAGAAAGCTGGACGGCGTGAAATCAAGATCGGA
>CAZCXS010000188.1:0-3177 GCA_964502685.1 uncultured Candidatus Bathyarchaeia archaeon | reverse complement strand
AAAACCATATTCATAGGAGCACACCATGGAAACTACCCTGAGAATCTAAGTTACGTAGCTTCTCTGCTGGATAAATACAAGAATTTCTACGTGGAGTTCTCGGCCAGATTGTCGCCTCTAGGTCTCCAGCCCTACACCGCTCGGAGACACTTCATCAAGTATCAGGATAGAATCCTCTTCGGAACCGACGGTTGTCCTGATATATCTCAGTATAGAACCTACTTCCGGTTCCTAGAAACAGAAGACGAATACTTCGATGGGCATCCTTGGGGAGAACGAATCTACGGGCTAAATCTCCCAGACAATGTTCTAGAGAAGATCTACAGAAGGAACGCGGAAAAGATCATACCTAAAAATTAGGGCCTGAAATATGAATAACCGATAGGCAATCTTTAAATCCATTTTGTACTTCATCTCTTATGAGAAGCAGCATGAGAGTAAAGGTTCTTTACCTCGGAGTACTTAGAAGCAAGACGGGAAGGAATTCCGAAGAATGCGAGGTATCCGAAGGGTCATCTCTCTCCGACCTTCTAGAGATGCTTTCCTCAAAATACGGTAGGAGCCTAAAAGACATCTTTAAGGCGAACGAGAAGACCAAGCTGGATCCAACCATAATCGCAACAGTGAACGGCGCCTCGAAAGACCTATCCCAAGCGAGAAACGTCAAGCTCAAAGACGGAGACACCGTAGCTCTGATGAGCCTGATAAGCGGAGGATAAAACCCTTAATATTTTTTAATAAACTTTCATGAATCAACAGAAGAGGGAGAAATCCATGCACGAGAAGTCACATAGCCAGAAACCCCTCTGGACCAAGGAAAAGGTTCTGGAGCATCTCTCGGGGAAGACGGATTTCGAAAAGGCTGTTCTAATGGCGACCTTCGAGATTCCGAGGGGAAAGGTAAGCACATACAAAAGGATAGCGGAAAAGATCGGCAGGCCGAATGCTTACAGGGCTGTTGGAAACGCGCTTCATAAGAACCCCCTTGCGCCCATCATCCCATGTCATAGGGTGGTCAGGTCTGACGGTTACCTCGCAGGTGACAAGGAATGCGTCGAGACGAGGAGACGTAGGCTGCTGAAGGAAGGCATACCGATAGATAGAGGAAGCAGAGTTAAGCTCAGCGAAGAAATCCTTTTTTGAGCCTATTCGTTGACTGGAGGGTTGATAAACATTTAATAGTGCGACGCGCTGTTTTATCTCTATCGAAGTATTAAACATCTAGGAAAGGTGCTAAGACTTGCTTGAGGATCAATCTTCCCGCTTTTACCTGCCAGGCGCAACCACAGTCGGCATCGTTTGCAAAGACGGAGTAGTATTAGCCTCAGAAAAAAGAGTCTCATACGGCAACCTGGTTCTCAGCCGCTCTGGGAAAAAGGTTTTCAAGATAACCCCTAACATAGGCGCGGCCTGCGCCGGCCTCATCTCAGACATGCAGATTCTAGTGCGAGAGATGGGAGCATACGCGAACCTTTTCAAGCTGGAGGTGAACCGTCCGATAACCGTGAGAGCCGCCGCAAAGCTGATGTCGAATCTCCTGTTCAGCAGACGGCTCTTTCCCCTAATAACGCAGACCGTGGTCGGCGGGGTTGATGAGGACGGCCCGGCACTCTACGTCTTAGACGTGCTCGGCTCAAACATTCCAGACAATTACACAGCAGTCGGCTCCGGGGCTGAGATGGCGATGGGCGTATTAGAGGAATCCTATAAGCAGGACATGACGGTTGAGGAAGGCAAAGAGCTCGCTAAGAGGGCTATCATGTCCGCCATAAGCCGGGATGCCATGAGCGGAGACGGCATAGACATGCTAATAATAACAAAGGATGGAATCCGGGAAGAATCGATAAAATTCTAGAAGGCATCGCCTCGTTACACCCTTTAGACACGGCATTCCTATTCTTTAATTCTGCCTTCTCAGAGGAGAGAAGCAAAGTCCCGATGAGGAAAAACAGATATTAGGCTTGAGACGAACTTTCCAATTAGGCTGAGGTTAATAAGCATGTCATTTAAACTTACAGAGGAAGAGGCATCCCTCCTCGTTAAACTAGCTCGAAGAGCAGTGGAAAGAAACCTCAAGGATGGAAGCATAATAAGCCCGCCTGACGAGGTCCCTGAGAATCTACAAGAGCCAAGAGGGGTCTTCGTCACAATAAACACCCTCAAGCATGGATCAAGAATGCTGAGAGGATGCATCGGCTTTCCATACCCAGTCTATCCCCTTGTCCGAGCTGTCATCGAAGCTGCCGTAGAATCAGCAACCAGGGATCCACGTTTCCCGCCGCTTTCAATAAGTGAGCTCAACCAGGTTGTCTTTGAAGTCAGCGTCTTAACCCCACCGCAGCTGATCGCGGTTTCCTCGCCGAAAGAGTACCCGTCAAAGGTGAAGGTCGGCGTGGACGGCCTGATCGTTGAGCGGGGATTCAATAAGGGTCTGCTGCTTCCGCAGGTGCCGGTTGAATGGGGATGGGACTCCGAGGAGTTCCTGTGTCAATGCTGTATGAAGGCCGGCTTAACTCCGGACTGCTGGGTGCTTGAAGGAACGAAGATTTACAAGTTCTCATGCATCCTCGCGATTGAGCTTGAACCTAATGGGAGAACAGTTCTGGTTGATCTCCGCGAAGAAGGCGGATTCAAAAAGCTGAAAGAAACGCTTGAAAAGCAGCCGTAAATCGGATGAGCCGTCTTTTTATAATTGGTCTTAAAGAATCTTTAGGGGCGGTATCGGCATGTTGAGATTCTCTGTCTGCATAGAGACGATCTTCCGTGAATTGCCGTTCCTAGATCGTATAGACGCCGTCGCGGAAACAGGCTATCCCGCATTCGAGTTTTGGGGCTGGAGAAGGAAGGATCTGGATGGGATTCTGGAAAGGAAAAGGAGGCATGGGTTGGAAGTCGCAATTTTCAGCGTTGACCATAAGGGGAGATTAGTTGATTACTCGACGAGAAACGAATTCATAGCCGGGCTAAAGGAGTCCCTGAAGATAGCTCACAGACTTGAATGTTCAACCCTCCTGGTAACGGTCGGCAAAGAGATTACAGGAGTCCCCAGGAAGAGGCAACATGAAAGCATAGTAAAATGCTTAAGAGAGGCAGCTAGGCTTACTGAAAAAGCCGGCGTCACCTTGGCTTTGGAACCCCTGAACGTTCTGGTTGATCATAAGGGCTATTATCTTTATT
>CAZCXS010000187.1:0-3182 GCA_964502685.1 uncultured Candidatus Bathyarchaeia archaeon | reverse complement strand
CTTGGGGACAATGGGAGCCTCGCCGATCGTTACTTCTGAACGCCTTATCCCCTTCTGCGCACGTACAGAACAGACCTCTATTATGGCGTTTAGGGTATCCGCGTCTTCCGCCACCATCATCGTCATCAGATTATAAGCGCCTGTGGTTGTTGTCATGAAAAATATTCTTGGGCATTCCGAAAATTTTTCCAGCAACTCCGATAAGCGTTTATACCCCTCTACCTCAGCATTCACTATGGCAATGCGGAACCCTAATCTCTCGACGTTAACGCCGGCGGCAACCTTAATCAAATCGCTGCAAAGCCTCTTTAGCCTTTTTCTAACACTGACATGGGAAAGCCCTAGTTTTTTCCCGATATCAATAAGTGAGGCTCGGCCGTTTTCTTGAAGTAGTGATATTAGCCTCTTATCAGTCTCGTCTATTAGAGACATGATTTTTTCCTCTCCATTCTCTTGTTACAAATTGTAACCAAAAATATAAATATTCGCAACAATTCGTAGTCATCTGGCTTAAAATAATTCACAGAGTGAAAGATGAAAATCGATTAATTGCCGGTGATTAAGGATGGAAACCACATATATCATCGCGCTTTTAATAACGGGGACAGCTGTAGGATTCGCTTCAGGTCTGCTAGGTGTCGGCGGATGTTTCATAATGATTCCCGTTCAATATTGGATTTTAACAGCCTCCGGAGTGGACGCCACAGTTGCTATACGAGTCGCATTCGGCACAAATCTCCTCGTAGTGCTTCCAACAGCCCTAAGTGGAGCGGCTGGTCACAGCAGAAAAGGAGCTGTTCTATGGAAGGCTGGAATGGTTTTAGGCGTTACCGGCGCATTCAGCTCGTTACTAGGAGGCTATGTTGCCGCTCATCTCCCAGGTAAGATTCTGACAATGGTTTTTGGACTTGCAATCTTAGCCGGCGCAGTAAGGATGTTAACCGCCAAGCCGCCTAGAGTTAAAGAGGAGCCGACAAAAAGCATACTTTCATACTTTCTATGGGGGATTCCTTTGGGCTTCGCAAGCGGCTTGATAGGCATAGGCGGCGGGGTTATTATGGTTCCCGTTATGGTTGTCATCTTAAAGTTTAGAATGCATCAAGCGGTTGGCACATCAACTGCAATGATGATATTCACCTCTATAGGCGGAGTTATCTCCTACATCATCGAAGGACTAAACGTCCCAGGATTGCCGGAGTACTCAATAGGCTACGTAAACCTTCTACAGTGGCTTCTTTTAGCCGGAACAAGCGTTCCAATGGCTCAAGTAGGCGTCAGAACTGCTCATAGCCTTCCAGCTAAACAATTGAGGTACGTCTTCATAGCCGTTATGATGTACATGGGGCTAAAGATGATAGGGCTATTTAGTTGGCTTCACTTGCCAATTTAGAAAATGTTAATGTTTTCACATTAGACTTCGCAGCTCTGCCTCCCATAGCTCTGCAGAATAAAGATGTGAAGGTTAAGATCACAAGTTGTCTTGAAAAAATTTGATGTCTTAATCGATTTTGACTTTATTTTTGTTGTAATTCTGCAAGTATGAAGACTTTTCCAACGAAGATTATTCTAGAGGAAACCGGTAAATGTTTGCCTTTTGGAAGAAGGATCAATACATGCGAATACGATCGCCACAGTTCCGGGGAAAGATTTCTCATGTCTGTGACGTCCACGTTATCTATGTATTGAACCCAATAGCCTAACGCACGCCACGAGACGACGATCACCGAGTCAGGGGGAATCTGATCTCTCATGTTAACCAGATCGAAATATTCTGCACTTTTTAT
The DNA here is from genome assembly GCA_964502685.1 of uncultured Candidatus Bathyarchaeia archaeon. Classification (GTDB taxonomy): domain Archaea; phylum Thermoproteota; class Bathyarchaeia; order Bathyarchaeales; family DTEX01; genus B63. The sequence goes on along the minus strand of CAZCXS010000187.1, from coordinate 1,398 downwards.
TGTAGGTCTGACGCTCATGGCGACGCTGATGCTTTGCACAACAAAAAACAAGAGGCAGATCATAGCTAAAGCTATGTGGAAATTGGATTTTTGATTTCTATCGATAAGTTTGCCCAGCTTCGTTACGCCGTAGCTTAGAATTACAGCTGTTGGAACAACAAACATCAACAAAAACCTCGACAACCACTCGTTTGGTATGAGAGGAAAACACAGCATGAAGCCTATAACGGTTGTACTTGTCAGAAGTAATAGCGCCTCCCTTTCTTTTTTCCTCCAAGCGTAAAAGGATAATATGGCGCCGAAGGAGAGAACCAAGAAAATTACTGCCCAGCCGCCTATTATAAGAAGCGAAAATGGCGGAACAGGGCCGAAAGGTTTAGGCCTCGGGAAAGCGCCTGGATGTGGGGGGGCTGGAGTCAGAATCTTGCCTCTTCGAAATGCGAACAAATCGTTAAAAAAAGAGACAACTTTGTTAAAGTCGGTGAATAGGGGACTAAAGAATGTAGAAGCAACGATCACGAAAGTTAAAACAACCAACGTGATTATGCCTGTGGCCCTTAAGAAAGAGATTCTATCTGTATTAAAGATCATAACTAAGGCGACATAAGAGGCAAGAAAGAGAAGGGAGACACCGAAATCCAGGATGTGAGTCAAACCCGTAAGAACCAGGAAAAAGGCAGCTAACGCCAGGCTGCTTTTTCGGAAGCCAGAAAAAGCTAAGTCATGTAAGTAATACACGAAGGCGAAGAGCCAGCATACACCAATCGCATTTTTCATGAAATCCGTCATCATTCTTATGTACGGGGCTGAAAAGATAATAAGCAACATGGCGAAAAATCCGGCTGGAGATTCCTTACCGACTCTTTTCATAAGAAAGAAAGCGGGAACCGTGGATAAAGCGCAAAAGAAGGAAACCCCAACCTTCACTCCTAACGTGATGTCCCCGAAAATTATGGAAAAGGGAGCCAATAGATAGAAGGCCAACGGAGGATCGCCGTAAATGAGATTTCCCGTTGTGAGAATGCTTCTAACTTGAATGAGATAGTAGGGCCCATCAATCATTGGAATCAGCCGGTTTCTCAGAAAAATCCACAGAAAGAATAAAAATCCGAATGAAAAAGTAAGGAGAACCAGATAAGACTCCGCTTTGACCTTCCGTAACATGTATACCATTACCTTTTTTAATGGGCAGTCAAAATATAAGCCTTCTTTCCTTTCCGAGCGAAGTCTATGAAGATGCCTCCGAATTCTTGGTTTCAATAACCCTGATAAGCGCGCTTCGACTGTAACGTTCATAAGAAATGTCCGGCTTGAACTTGAACAAGGGATTCACTTAAAAAGTTTGGCGGGCCCGCTGGGATTCATACCAAAATGGGTTCAAGTCTTAAGATAGTGAGT
>CAZCXS010000186.1:0-3190 GCA_964502685.1 uncultured Candidatus Bathyarchaeia archaeon | reverse complement strand
CGTTGCTGTATTTGCCATAACCATAGATGTTTCCTTCTTCCGGCAGGTAAATATCATAACCAGTCGTGACGATTATGGTTCCAACTTCGAGTTCTATCTCCTCCGGTTCCTGACTAAAATCTATGGCTTGTCGCTCTCCACACGCATCCACGCACTTGTAACACTCGATGCAGTAGTCCCTATTTATGGTGTAAACCAGCGGGACTGCTTGATCGAAGGGAACCGAGATCGCCTTTCGAACCCCCATGTTCATGTCCCACTCGTTCGGGTACTCTATTGGGCAGACATCCCGGCATTCCCCGCAGCCCGTGCAGTTCTCCTCAATCACGTATCGGGGATTCTTCCTTATCCTCACCTTGAAGTTTCCAACATACCCTTCAACGCTCAGCAGATCAGCGAAGGAGATGATCTCGATGTTAGGATGTCTGGCAACATCAACCATCTTCGGCCCTTCGATGCAGATGGAGCAGTCTAAAGTCGGAAACGTCTTATCCAGCTGAGCCATGTGGCCTCCTATGCTCTCCTTCTTCTCGACTAAATAGACCTTAAAGCCCATCTCCGCCAAGTCTAAGGCTGCGTTGATTCCGGCTATTCCGCCTCCGAGAACCATCGCCTTGTTCGTAACGGGCACCTCGATTGGGTCAAGAGGCCTCAGAAGCCTGGCCTTAGCAACAGCCATCTTGATGATTTCCTTAGCTTTCTCAGTTGCCTCTTTCGGGGTGCTTGGATGACACCAGGAGCACTGCTCCCTGATGTTAGCCATCTCAAAAAGATACGGGTTTAATCCGGCCTCTGAAACAGTTCGGCGGAACGTGAACTCATGCATGCGTGGGGAGCAAGCTGCCACCACAACTCTGTTTAGATTATGCTCCTTTATAGCCTTCTTTATCTCTTCCTGTCCAGGATCTGAACATGTGTAACGGTTGTGAACTGCAAAAACGACGTCTGGCAGTGTTCGAGCGTATTCGGTTACAGCCTCAACATCCACGACTCCGGCTATGTTTAACCCACAGTGGCAAACGAAGACTCCGATTCTCACATCCTCAGGCACCTTAAACCCTCCTCTCTTCAGCCGACACGTCTCCTTGTTGATTCTATAACCTTAACCATCCGTTTGCTTGTGAGCTCCTTGGCGAGATCATGCGTTGAGGTCAGCTTTTCCAAAGCCGAGTTCCATGCTCCTGATCGAACCGGGGCGTGAGCAATCACCGTTCTTTTCAGATCTAGCGCGTCTTCCACCGGACAGACGATTCTGCATACGCCGCAATAGATGCAACAGTAATCATTGACCTCTACTCTTCCATCCGCTGAGACTTCGAGGACGCCCGGTATCGGGCAGACATCAACACAGTCACGGCACCCTTCAGGGCATCTCTCTTGATTGATCCGGATGATCCCTGAAAATATTCTCTTAACCCTTATCGCCCCCTCGGGGCATTTGAGCTCGCACAGGCGGCATCCCGGGCAGTGATCAACGTCAACATCTACTTTAACCGCCTTCTTTGTCTCATCTCTGGAGACTTGGATCAGATTGAATGGGCAGGCATCCTCGCATTCTCTACAATCTATGGGACATTTAGACTCGTCAACTTCCACTTGACGTATTAAATGTGGAAAACTCTCCTTTTCCAAAACCGGAACCGTTCTCTCCCCGTTGATTTTCAGCGTAAACGCTCCGAACGGACATATTGCATCGCAAATCCCGCAGAAGGAGCATTTTTTCTCGTCAACCTTGATTTTGGGGCGTTTTAACTTCTCGCCTTCGACTTTGACGGGCTTTATTATGTCTATTGCTTCTCTGGGGCAGACGATTTGACAGATCTCGCATCCAACGCATCTGTTTTTATCCAGAATTAATGAGTAACGGCGAGTGTATAATATCCGTTCGATGATCATCTCTTCCTCTGTTTCGGTACAAGTTAGCTTCATCACCATGCTGCATCTCTCCTATAGAAGCCATGGAGATCGATTTTCCGCGATGTGTGCCTTGATTGCAAAGATCATCTTCGTAATCTTATCCTTATCTGCTCCAAACATAATTCAGCCCACATCGATTGTAAGAGATTATTTTTCTCACTCACGCATGTAATAAATAAGTTTCGGATTTTCCATAAAAGAATGATTCTCAATTGCCGTTCAAATCAAAAAGGACATCGAAAGATTTAGGTTTATGAATCTCCTTTGCTGTTGATATCGACACGATGCTGATCTCATAATCTCCCAAACTTATATGAGAATTTCCCCTTCCTATACGAAGGAGAAGATGAAACCGATATGAAAAAGATGGGTATCATTGTTAATCCCGTAGCTGGCATGGGCGGAGCTGTAGGGCTGAAAGGAACGGATGGAGAAGAGATCCTGAGGAAGGCTATCGCCTTAGGCGCGAAGCCTATAGCACCTATTAGAGCAAGAATCTTTCTCTCACACCTTAAGAATATGCATTGCGAGATTCATCTTCTCACCGCAGCTGGAAAAATGGGTGAGATAGAAGCAAAAGAAGTAGGATTTACATGCATCCCACTGGGGCAACCTAAGGAGAAGACGGGGCCTTCTGATACGAAAAACTCGGCTAGATTAATGATGAAGGAAGGCGTGGACCTTCTCGTATTCTGTGGAGGTGACGGTACAGCAAGAGACGTGATGGACGCTATAGATCTTAATATTCCTGTCTTAGGCGTCCCAACCGGAGTTAAAATGCACAGCGCCGTCTTCGCTGTTAATCCGGAGGCAGCGGCGCGGATCGCGGCGAGATTCCTGAGCGATCGGCTTCCTTTAAGAGAAGCCGAAGTCATGGATGTTGATGAGGAGGCTTTCAGAAAGGGACGCCTCTCCGCAAAGCTGTATGGGTATATGCTTGTGCCTTATGAGGAGGAGTATATCCAAAGCGTCAAAGTGCCGAGTTCTCGCAGTGAAGGCGAGCTTAGAAATCAAGCAGCAATAGCCGTCTATTTCATTGAAAAGATCCTTCAACCCGATGTTATTTACATTCTCGGCCCGGGAACTACCACTCGTACAATCGCCGATCTGCTTGATCAGAAGAAGACGCTTCTGGGCGTAGATCTACTCCTCAATAATAGGATCATAGCGAGAGATGTGAATGAAAAGGAAATTCTCAAGCACATAGAGAATAAAGAGGCCAAGATAGTGGTGACCCCGATAGGTGGACAAGGATTCATATTCGGCAGGGGTA
>CAZCXS010000185.1:0-3196 GCA_964502685.1 uncultured Candidatus Bathyarchaeia archaeon | reverse complement strand
AATCAATCGTCTTGTCGGATGGCTTCTGATGATTGTGCTCGCTGAATTAACCGGCAGGTTCGGCAGGGTCTCCCTTATGTCGGCCATCTCCGCTCTTGCGACGAGAATAGTCCGTCGCTCCGCATCGCTTTATTCTTTAACAGTCGGTCTCGGCTACGCGGCAGGAGGCTTCATCTTCGATATTCTTTACTTTTTACCCTTCGCAAACAGTATGGAGGAAAGAAACCGCAAAATCTACATCTTAGCCTCCTCGGTTCTTTCAGGCATAATAGCCTCAGTCCCCTATCTGCTCTTCAAGTTTTATATGCTGGGGCCGTATGGCTTCATAGCATTACTCCCGAAATACGCATACTCCCTGGTAAAGGGAACCCTATTAAGTTTCTCCGGAACCCTCATCGGTCTTTCGCTTACGCCAAGGATCGAAGTATGGAAAGACAGGGTTAGATCACGCCTATAATATGGTGCTTGAGAAGGGGGATTAAATGAAAAAGGAGAATAATCCGAGGAGCATAATCTTTTTAAGATGTTACCTCAAAGGAATTGGCGCCAATATGAGTATGAGGAATAATCGCTGATGCTTCCGAGAGATAGATTTCTCGCCGCATTGGAGGGTGAAGAACCAGACCGCACCCCATTAGCTCACATCGCAGCTTTAACTACAGTTGAGCTCCAAGAAACAACCAAGTGTTATATGCCTGAGGTTCATCAAGATCCAGAAAAACTCGTGAAGCTGCTGGCTGCGAATCACGAAGTTTTAGGTTTCGACGCGGTTACCTTCATCATAAACTACTTTAATGAGCCGGCTGCTTTGGGATGCACAATAAGATGGGGCAGTAAAGAGGATCTTCCCGCGGTCGCCTCGCATCCATGGTCCAGAAAAGAAGATGCGTACGTTCCAGAGGACCTGCTTGATAGAAGACCTATTCAAGTCTACTTGAAGGCTTTACGCACAGCAAAAAAGAAGTACGGGGATAGAGTTGCAGTCTTAGGGAAGGTTATGGGCCCCTTCTCCATGGTTCTTGCGATGCATGGACTTAAAGAGACACTGATTGATATGATAAAGAAGCCTGACAGGATCAAACATTTCATAAACATCGCCACAGACATCCTGATTGAGTGTGCAAAGGCCCAGTTTGACGAGGGAATCGACGCCCTAGCTATCGGGGAGGGAGGAGCAGGTGGACGCGTAATGTCCCCGGAGATGCACGAAAAGTTCCTCCTGGAAGCCCACAAGAGAATGATAAAGGCTATTCACGACCCTACGATAATGCATATCTGCGGAGATATCACTCCAAGGTTACACCTGCTCAGCGCTACAGGTCTTGCCTGCTTCAACTTCGATTGGGCCATAAAACCCAAAGTAATGAAGGAGCTCTCTAAGGGGAAGTTTAAGATCATGGGGAATATTAATACGACAGATCTGCTGACAGCCGAACCGGAAGTTATAGAGAAACAAGTATTTGAGTGCCTCGAAGCAGGCGTAGATATAATAAGCCCCGGCTGCGCAATCTCCCCAAAGTGTCCCAATTCAAACCTAAAAGCAATGTCGGAGGCGATTAAAAAATGGACGAAAAGAAAGAAGAACGTGACGAATGTGAGCATTAATGGAGACAGTTAGGGACAAAACACGGCGGAAGCATACTGGAGCTTTTATGCCCGCTCTTAGTAAGATTAATATTCCCGAAGATCTTTCATAACGATGTTATTTAGGCTGGAAGTGAAAAGTACGGGTTGCTCCAAGAAAGAAAAGAAGGAAGAGAAGAAAGAAGAGAAAAAGGGGTGCTGTAAGTAAACCTTTTTCTGCCATTTTATTTTTTATACGAAAGAAAGATTTTATTCCTGAACTTTTGTTAGAGCATTCTTGCTTGGAGCTGTAGAAATGTTAATAACAAAGTTATAGAAAAATAGCTGGGGCAGAAGAAAACAGCGAATGAGGGATTATCATGCCGGCCAGCGAGCTAAGAGATCCTGCTAACCGCGAGATGAAAAGACCTAAAGCCTTGGCTCTGCTATCTGGGGGATTAGACAGTATGTTGGCTGTTAAGCTGATTCTAAAGCAAGGCATAGACGTTGAGGCTGTCAATTTTGTAACTCCATTCTGTCTGTGTGATAGGTGCTCCGTTGATAAGTTCAGCAAAGATCTAAAGATCAAAGTCCACAAAGTCTTTCTCGGACAAGAATTTCTGGATATAGTGGCTAATCCCCCTCACGGCTATGGAAGCCAGATGAACCCGTGTATAGACTGCAGGATACTGATGTTCAAGAAGGCAAAGGAAATCGCCGAGAAGATCGAAGCCGACTTCCTAGTTACAGGTGAAGTCCTGGATGAGAGACCCTTCTCACAAAGAAGGAAGGCAATGCTTTTGATAGAGAAAGAAGCAGGCTTGGAAGGTAAAATATTGAGGCCTCTGTCCGCTAGGCTCTTGCCTGAGACTGAGGCTGAGAAAGCCGGATTAGTCGACAGAAGCAAGCTTCTAGCCATAAGGGGACGGAGAAGGCTTCCTCAGATGAAGATGGCAGAGAAGCTGGGACTGAAAGAATACCCGAATCCCTCTGGCGGCTGTTTGTTAACTGATCCTGAATTCGCCCGAAGAGTAAGGGATCACCTGAAGAATGAGGGGAATTTGACGCTGACCGACGTCGCTCTTTTGAAGACAGGTAGGCATTTCAGAGTAGGTCGAGCCAAAATAATCGTTGGAAGAAACAAAAATGAGAATGAAAGACTTTCAATTTTAGCGGAAACCCACGGCATCCCCTATCTGAAAGTCGCTGATTACAAGGGCCCCATCACTCTTTGTATAGGTGAGAAGGATAGAGGGATACTGGAAAAAGCCGCAGCGATAACCGCGCGGTACTCAGATGCTCCCAGAGACATTCCAGTAAAAGTGAAGCTTAAGAATGGTGAAAGAGAAGAAATCATAACTGTTAGAGCAGTAAGAGACAGCGAATTGGAAAGGCTGAGAGTGTAAATAGTTAAAGTTTCTTATTTTTACGTAATATTGTACATAGCTCACAGAATTTCCGCATAACCTCTTCAGTTTCCATCTTCCCAGAAGCTATGGCTTTAGCGGTTTCACTTGCTAAGGACTGAATTTCAGGCAGAACATCCACAAACTGCTCTGCGCCTTTATATCCCCGTTTTGAGTGTATGTACTGGCTTATGGCGGCCTGAGTTGTCCCAAGTTTTTTTGCAGCA
>CAZCXS010000184.1:0-3205 GCA_964502685.1 uncultured Candidatus Bathyarchaeia archaeon | reverse complement strand
GTGGGCCGCCTCAACGGTGCTTTCAGCTGAGTCTCTTAAAAGAGTGAACCCCGTTCGATCGAACGCCATTAAGACCCTCTTCTCAGCCCTGATCATGTTCCCGATAGCCCTCGCAGCGGGCGAATTGAAGAATCTCTTCCAAGTAGACCCTGTGGCACTATTCCTAATCGTCTCAGCTGTTCTAATAGGGTTCGGGATAGGTGACACCCTTCTCTACAACAGCATCGTTCTCATAGGGGTCTCCAGAGCCTATACGATCGCCTACACTTACCCGCTGTTCACAATGATCATAGCTGTCTTATTCCTCAAAGAGCCTTTTCTTCTGAGATACCTGATCGGAACGATCCTCACGGTGCTAAGTGTAATCATAATCTCAGTGGAAGATGACAAGAGCCATGGGAGAGTCAGCCTGAAAGGCCTGATGATGGCTCTCGCCGCCGCGCTATGCTGGGCCATAGGAACGATCCTCGTTGCCCTAGGACTAAAAGCCATCAGCATCCTCCTGGCCAATACCATACGCTATTCTGTGCTGACCCTATTCCTCTTTCTCATCTCACAGCCGAGAAAGAAGTGGGAAATCGGCAAGAAAGACTTAGCAATCCTCTCAGCCTCAGGCATCCTAGGCATGGTTCTGGGGGGAATAACATTCCTATCAAGCGTACAATTCATAGGAGCGTCAAGGGCTACCCCGCTGAGTGCTTCCTCGCCTGTCTGGGCCTCCGTGATGTCCAGTATAGCCCTGAAGGAGAGGGTTACAGCTCGATTACTTCTCTCATCAATCATCGTTACGGTCGGAATATACTTCCTCATCTAACCATCTGCCCATTCCCGGCTAGGATTACCTGGTCAATCATGCATCCACGCTCATATAGGCGGATCTCAATCTCAGACGGAGCGTAATCCAATGCTATGGTGTTACGCAGTACATTCGGGTAGTTCCCAGATGGAATTATGATACGCCTGTCTACTTCACCCCTTCTCTGATAGAAAATCGCCAATTCAAGATCCCCAGGAGAAACATCATCAACAAAGGTCTGCACCGCGAGATCCAATCTCTCCCCCTCCAACCTCGCCTTTAACATGGCCCGGTAGCCTCTGATTTCCTTGGACTTTTCAGGTACAAAGATCTGCTCCTGTGTGATCCCCAGCTTCTCCACCATCCGTCGGCCATACTCCAACCTCCCCACCCTTGACGGCGTATGAGCCGAGCTGCCGAAGGAGACCTTCACGCCTTTACGGAGACAGATTTCAATGAATTCCTCATCCGGCAATCTCGCCCTGCAATTTATCTCAATAGCGACATTCAAGTCCGCGGCTGCTGAGATGAGCTCCTCGGACCATTCACGGGTGATAAGCCTCTTGGCTTGAGGCCTCAAAGATACTGGAAGCTGGGTGGGATGCGTCAGCACGTCTGGACGCAGCTTCTCCATACTTCGAATCATCGCTGTCTTCATCCTCTCAACGATTCGCCTCGGATCCTCCGATCGGAAAGAGTATGGGGAGAACAGCCATTTCCCGTCGAGTCGATGAAGCCCCACCATGACGTAGTCTAGCTGTGCCCTAATGTTTGGGAAGAGGGGAAGCTCATACCCAACATCCATCTCAACGCCCGCGTAAATAGGATATTTACGCAGCTCAGCCAGATACCTCAGGAGCTTCTCCGAGGTGTAGATCTTGTGCCAAAGAGAGTAATGATCAGAGATCCCAAGGATTCTGATTCCCCTTCTCTCAGCCTCTTCTATAAAGGAACGGACAGGCGAGTCTCCATCCGTGAAGGATGTCTGAATATGCAGATCCGGCAGTTCCACAGTCTCCATAGGGATGCGGCCTCCGAACGGAAACTATGTTTTCACCTCGCACCTTAATAGATGGTGGGTCACGATTATTGAAAACTTCAGATCTTACATGCTTATTAGCATGAAGGGCGAAAACCTCTTTAATAGATCGCAAAATCATGTGGAAGGTGCGAGACATGTTACTGATAGATGGACATCTCGATCTAGCCATGAACGCGCTGATCTGGAACCGAGACCTCTCTCAAAGCGTCTTCGAGATCCGACGGCGAGAAGCTGGCATGACGCAGAAGGGGAGGGCAATGGGCACGGTGGCCTTCCCGGAGATGCGGAAAGGCGAGGTGGGAGTATGCCTCGCCACGGTCATAGCCCGAATAGAGAGAAGGGGTAACCCTCGTAGGGGATACAACAGCCCCGAGATCGCGTACGCCATGGCTCAGGGGCAGCTAGCCTACTATAGAATCCTCGAATCTCAAGGAAAAGTTCGGATAATTGAGGACTTGGAAGCCCTAAACGCGCACGTAGAAGAGTGGCTTAATGAGCCTCGCGGAGACGTCCCCCTCGGATTCATCCTATCAATGGAGGGAGCCGACCCGATTATACGCCCTGAACAGCTCAAGTCCTGGTGGGAAGACGGCCTCCGAGTGGTCAGCCTATCGCATTACGGAGTAAGCACATACGCTCATGGCACCGGTACGAGGGGAGGACTCACGCCTCTTGGACGCGAACTGCTCGAGGAGATGCATTCCATCGGGATGATTTTAGACGTCACCCACCTATCCGACGAGAGCTTCTGGGAGGCCCTAGACATCTTCTCAGGCCCCGTCATAGCCAGCCACAATAACTGCCGAGCATTAGTTCCAGGCGACCGGCAATTCTCAGATGAGCAGATCAAAGCGTTGATCAGGCGAGACGCGGTGATCGGCGTAGCCCTAGATGCTTGGATGCTCTATCCCGGATGGATTAAAGGTAAGACGCCGAACACGGTGGTCGATCTACGATCAGTGGCGGATCAAATAGACCATATATGTCAGCTGGCTGGGAACAGCCGCCACGTAGCCATCGGAAGCGATCTCGACGGAGGTTTCGGAAAGGAGCAATGCCCGCATGACTTGGATACTATCGCTGACCTTCAGAAGATCCCGGCCCTCCTAGAAAAGAGGAGGTACTCAGAGGAAGATATAAGGCTGATAATGCATGGGAACTGGCTGAGGCTCTTTCGCACAGCTTGGTCTTAGATTCAAGCAGCCGAATCTGCAAAGTTTGTGTTAATTTTCGCTGATTCAGAAATAGCATAGACGTAGGCTTCTCCCACGAAATGGCGGGCCCGGCGGGAATTGAACCCACGACCCCCGGGTTAAAAGCCCGGTGCTCTATCCTGGCTGAGCTACGGGCCCATGTTCCCGATTGAC
>CAZCXS010000183.1:0-3209 GCA_964502685.1 uncultured Candidatus Bathyarchaeia archaeon | reverse complement strand
TATCTGAGAGGAGCCTCTTTCTATAGGTACGGCGTCACGCTTTACGTCGGCGTAGGCATCCCGATACCAATTATAAATGAGCGGGTTGCCTCTACCGCTGCTCTGCGAGACGACCAGATCTCAGTAAACATACGGGACTATGGAACACCATCTAGACCTGACCTGAGACCTATAGTTAAAAGGGTGACCTATGCGGATTTGAGAAGCGGGAAGGTTACAATCGGCGATAGGGAAGTTCCATCTTCCTCCCTCTCGAGTTATAAGATGGCCCAGGAGATATCTGAGGTTCTCAAGAAATGGATTCTCGAGGGAACATTTTTCTTAACCAAGCCTGTTGAGCCTCTTCCGAGAAAGAGAGAATTCAAGCCTCTGCAGATCAGAAGAAAGGAGCTTAGAGTCCGCGACGTGATGAGAAGAGAGGTTATCACGGCAAATCCGAGTGATGAAGTCAAAGAAGCCGCGAGGAAGATAGTTGCTAAAGGAATCGACCATCTGCCGGTGATCGATCCTGATGGAAGGCTCATAGGCATTGTGACTTCTTGGGATCTGGCAAGAGCTATAGCGAACGGTAAACATTTGCTCTCAGAGATAATGACGAGGCGGGTTATCACAGCTCGGGAGGAAGAGTCAATAGATGTTGTAGCTCGAAGAATGGCTCAACACAACATTTCTGGACTGCCCGTTGTGGACGATGCGCGCCGCGTCTCCGGAATCATAACGACGGATGACATCTCCAGGAAGCTGGTTGGCAGGAGGCTTACAATATGAGAGTTAGGCTGATTTATTCCCCTGATGTAGTCGAGAAGCCGATCTTAGCTGAAATCATATTGAAGACAGGGCTCTCCATCAATATTTTGGAAGCGAAAGTTAACGCTCAGAAAGGTGAACTTGTAGTCTCAATCCCGTCTACTGGTAGAAAACTCGAAGAGATTCTGGCGATGTTCAGAGAAGCCGGCGTGCAAGTCCAAAAGTTCACGAAAGCCCTTCAGATAGATTACGAAAGATGCACATCATGCGGAGCATGTATATCACCATGTCCGACGCAGGCGCTTAGATTCGGACCTGATTGGACCTTAGAATTCGACGAGGAAAAATGCGTCGCATGCCAGACATGCGTAAATGCATGTCCGGTTAAAGCCATAACTCTCCCATAGATTCGGTGAGTATTATTGACGGAAAGCCTTTATGAGCACAGCTTCGTAATAAAAGAATCAAAAATCCGTATAAAATCAGATAATAAAGAGGCAATAAAAGCAGCTATAGAAGAGATAAGGCAACATAGAGAACGTCTAGTCAAATTCATCATGGATCACCCGGATTTCCGATATATGTTAAGGCCGGTAGATACTGACGCAAATACACCCAGAATCATCAGAATGATGGTAGCAGCTTCAAGAACAGCTAACGTCGGACCGATGGCTTCGGTCGCCGGCGCATTAGCCGACATCGGATTAGAGGCCATGCTTAAGGAAAAAGCTAGCGTTGCCGTTGTCGAGGACGGAGGGGAAATAGCTGCCTTCACTGAAAGACCGATAGTCGTATCGATCTTCTCTAGTAACCCAACTCTTCTGAGCAAAATCGGCTTTCTCCTGGAAAGAAAGGACTGTCCGATTGGTGTGGCCACAAGTTCAAGCAGAACTGATCATGCTCTGAGTTTCGGAAGGGCAGACTCAGTGACGGTGGTAGCGAATAACGCCTCTTTAGCCGACGCAGCCGCAACGGCCATCTGCAACTCAGTTGTAGGAGAAGATGCAGATGAATCGATCCAGCGGGGATTAGAGAGGGGCAAGAATATAGAAGGGGTACGAGGGGTCTTAATAATCCGTGAAGATAGATCGGGACTCTGGGGAGACCTTCCCAAGCTTGTGAAGATAACCTGAGAGATTTATATCGTCACTGAGGCATTCGATGTTTCTTGAGCCTTTGGATAGGAGCCCAGTATCTTCACAAAAACGGCTTTGCTTCTTAAGCCTTCTAAGGCCTCGGCGCATTTCTTTTCACTTCTATGCCCCTCGAAGTCCAGGTAGAAGTTATACTCCCAAGGCCGCCGCTTCGTAGGTCTAGACTCAATCTTGGTTAGATTGATGTTTCTCTTCGCAAACTCTCCGAGAGCTTGGTAAAGAGCGCCGGGAACATGCCTTGTTGAAAAGATAACGGACGTTTTGTCATTGCCCGAGGGAGGAGCATCTGATTTGGAGAGAACAAAGAAACGTGTATAATTGTTGGGATCATCCGCTATGTCACGAGCTAAAATATTCATGTCATAAATCTCGGCTGCCCTTTCCCCAGCTATTGCACCTGAGTTGAGTAATCCTTGCTCCTTTATCATCTTCACGCTTCCCGCAGTGTCATACGTAGAGATCAATTCGCAATTCAGACTCTCCAAGAATGCTCTGCATTGACCTAACGCCTGCGGATGAGAATAAATTACTTTTATGTCTTCTAATCTCGTCCCCGGATTTGCTATTAAACAATGAGTGATCTTAAGGATAATCTCCCCGCAGACCTTTGGGTCATACTTGAGGAAAAGATCATAAACAGCGTTTACGCTTCCTTCAATAGAGTTCTCAATAGGGACTATTCCGAATTCTGTTTTATCCATTTCAACGCTTCTGAATACATCAGAGAAGTTTCTGCATGGCACGGGGAGAGCTGAAGACCCAAAATAGGAATAAACAGCGCTCTCGCTGTAAGCTCCCGGCTCACCTTGATAGGCAACTTTGACTTTCCTTCCGCTTTTCATCATATGTTCCTCAGCTTAGCCAACGTCACTCCTAGAGGTACTCTCTTTCCTTTCGTATAATTCGAATTAATACCTTTTGGTTAGTCTTCCCTCCTTGCTAATTTGGACATCTAATTTCTAGAAGGAAGTCTTTTGCGGGGGCCGCTTATTTTTTTCCGAAAAACGTAAAATTTTTCCGAAACATTTAAAAAGCTCTTCTTACCGCTTATAACGGCATAGCCAAAGGGTTAATATTACGTAATCTGCCCTTCACCAGGTGTGAAAAGAGTATGGGAGGACTCATCATATACGCTGAGGCTAAAGATAAGGATGAGGTTCAGCTATTTTCTAAGATTCAAGAATAGTTTATACGTCGTATGAGGGGTTGGCGGGTTAAAAGAAATGAATTGGCACCTCGAAATGCTGCGGCCAAAACTAAGCCAAGTTGACTATCAGAAACTCTGCATGATACCTAACCCTAAAGTTC
>CAZCXS010000182.1:0-3229 GCA_964502685.1 uncultured Candidatus Bathyarchaeia archaeon | reverse complement strand
GAGAAGGCTCGCATAGTGGGGGCTAGGGCTCTTCAAATAGCTATGGGAGCGCCTATACTTATTAAGCCCTCAAAGGCGCCGTCGAACCCGATTGATATTGCATTAGAAGAATTGGAACGGGGTGTACTCCCAATAACAATTCGGAGAACGCTGCCTGACGGAGTGACATACCAGGATATCCCGCTAAAATGGCTCTTATGATTCCTACTCCGGTGAGGTTTGTTCGAATATCCTTTATCCGCAGCGCGATAAGACATCATTAAAAATGCAAAAATCATTTTTTATTTCGTAATGAACACTTTCTTATTCGGGTTGGGGTTGAAGAAGGCTTCTTGAATCCGAATTCACCTGAACTAATTGAGGAGGACTAAGTTTGGATAGAACCATCCTGAAGTATGGGGTCGTCATTATTGTCTGTCTTTTCGTCGGGTATAGCATCAGAGGCTTCCCGATTGACATTTCCGGGTACCAAGAGCAGATTGACGCATTGAAGTCTCAGCTTTCCAGCCTACAGGAGAAGCTCAACGAGAAGGCTTCCCTCATCACAGATCTACAATCGCAGATTCAAAACAAAGGCGAGACGATCCAAAAGCTGCAATTGCAACTCCAAGAAAAAGAGAAGATGATCAAAACATTACAAATCCAGCTTCAAAAGGACAAGGACACCATCCTGCAATTGCAATCTCAGCTCGCAGAGAAGGATCGGCTTGCCTCATCTCTGCAGGATCGGATCTCAGATCTTGAAGAACAATTGAACCTGAAGGTCCTCGGAGTTTACTTCTCCCCGAAGGGACAATGTGAAGAGCAGCTTCTATACTGGATAAACAGGGCGAACGCATCCATACACATCCTAATCTACAGCTTCACCCTCGACTCGATAAGCGACGCTTTGATAGAGGCGCATAACCGCGGAGTCGAAGTAAAAGTCGTCTTCGAAAAACAGCAAATAACAAAGTACAGCGAATACCAAAAATTAAGAGCAGCCGGAATACATGTCCGCAACGACACGAACCCAAAATTCATGCACGACAAAGTCATGATCATCGACGGCATCATAGTCATCACCGGAAGCTACAACTACTCGGCAAGCGCTGAGAACTACAACAACGAGAACATCATAATCATCCTAAGCGATTACGTAGCAGGCATCTATGAAAGAGAATTCGAAGAAATATGGAGCCAAAGCATCTAAATAAGAAAATAGAGAAGCCGCTAGGAGGAGATCTTCCGCTTCATTTCTTGTTCGAAGAAAAGAAGCACTTATAGGATATGAACAAAAACGCACATACACGTGCAGAAATGCACGTCCTTTATAAAGGAAAAATTTTCCCCAAGGCACAAAGCAGAAACCCCAGCCTATATAAACTATTTAAAGAAAAAAACCCAGCGGACGGAAACTCCAAAAAAGGAACAGCAGAATTTGACTGTAAAATCTCAGCTCAGACACGTCATATCCATTTTAATGGTCAACACCCATTTACTTCAAGTCTCACCCGCCAAGCGACGATAACCAGATGAGACCCGGAAAGTTAAAAACTAAACAAAATTTAATTACCATTGACCATCTTTAACTGGAGGCAAAGTAGATGTTCAAGGCTGTCCATTACAAGGACGTCCCAAACGAAGAGGTTGAAGAAGAAGGCGCGAAAGGAACCCAGGTGAGATGGCTCATCTCCAAGAAAGACGGAGCCAAAAACTTCGCGATGAGATACTTCGAAATCGAACCAGACGGCCATACACCCCGCCACACGCACGACTGGGAACACGAAGTCTTCGTTCTAAGCGGGGAGGGAATAGTCTTCTGTGAAGGGCAGGAGCGGAAGATAAGCTCGGGATACGTCGTCTTCATCCCGCCGGGAGACGAACATTACTTCAAGAATACAGGAAAAGAAAAGATGGCCTTTCTCTGCCTGATCCCATACAAGAAATAACCGATTCCAGCCGCCTCCTTTATTTTTCACAGTTGAAACACCGTATTTTTCTCATTTGAGGCTTCTCGTTAACTCGAAGAGAGCCTCAGTTGGATTACTGCTTCGCGTAATGAACGAGCCGACTACAACCGCCTTCGCACCTGCCCTTCTGACTATCCGCGCCGTCTGAGGGTTTATTCCACCGTCAACCTCTATGAATTTATGGGGGTACCGCTGGGAGAAATACAGTATCTTTTCGGTTCCCTCATCCGCATATCTCTGTCCACCGCGACCCATATGCACAGTCATCAGGAGAATCAAGTCCACAGCTTCAACTATCCTCTCAGAGATGGCGCTGCATGGGGTTGGCAGATCCAAGCAGACGCCGACCTTGCCGTAGCTCTGACTTCTTATATGATCAATCGCCCTGAGAATCTCATCCTCCGAGCCGAAGGATTCCCTTTGAATGATTATAAGATTCTTTAATCTCTCCTCTCTTGGAAGAAAATTGCTTGTCTCATCGATTATCGGAAGCGGATCAGGGACCATCAAGTGAATAGCCAAGGGAATCTTCTCGCTTAGCGCATCGTACAGCCTCTCGATAAGTTCAATTGGGAACGCCGTTCTGTCAGGTATCAACGGCGGCCTCATCACATCAACATGTACGCTGTAGATCTTCTTCGTCTCAATCAATCCGAGAATCTGAAGGAAGGACTGAGACCTTAAGAGGTCATCCATGTTATTGCGGAGATCCCGCTCGTACTCCAAGATCGATAATGAAATCAACATGACGGAACAAGATATTAAAGGATAAGAAGCTAAAATATGATTTTTGGCGAAAATCACGCTTTTATAACGAGAGGAGAAGCCGAAATATGGTTGAGCCGCAATACTTCATCGGCATAGACAACGGAACACAAAGCACAAAGACCCTCATAATAGACGGCGAAACAGGCCAAGTCATAGGAAAAGCCTCGAAAAGTTACGGTCTCATAGAGGGGCTTCCTCCAGGCCATAAAGAGCAAGACCCAAACGTGTGGATCGAGGCTCTGCATTATACTCTCAAACAGTCCTTAAAGGAGGCTAAAATAAACCCAAAACACGTCAGAGCGATCGGTGTTTCAGGCCAGCAGCACGGCTTAGTTCCGCTTGACGCTGAGGGAAAAGTAATCAGGCCGGTTAAGCTCTGGAACGATACAAGCACGATTGAGGAATGCGAGATTCTGACTCGTAGGATGGGCGGGAAGAAGGCTGTCATAGAATCGTTGGGGTTAACCATTCCTCCTGGATTCACAGCTTCGAAGATTTTATGGCTGAAG
>CAZCXS010000181.1:0-3236 GCA_964502685.1 uncultured Candidatus Bathyarchaeia archaeon | reverse complement strand
AAAAGGGGAAGCTAGATTGAACCTCCCTTGGACCTTAAAGTATAAGCCTAAAACGTTATCCGAGGTTATAGGAAACGAAGATGCGAAAAAGAAGATTCTCCAATGGATCAAACAGTGGGACGAGAAGGCTCCTAAGAAGAAGGCTCTTCTGCTTTATGGTCCCCCGGGCACCGGGAAGACGGTTACCGTTGAGGCCTTAGTCAACGATCTAGACATGGAGCTTGTTCAAAGCAACGCAAGTGACTATAGAACCGCTGATGCTATTCAAAGATTCGCGGGGAGATCAAGCCGGTATGGAACTCTCTTCGGTAAGAAGAGACTGATATTATTCGATGAGCTCGACGGGATAACTGGAAGTGCCGATCGTGGAGGGCTCCGCGAAATAACTAAGATAGTTAAGGAGACGGGTTCGCCGATTATTCTTATAGCTAACGATGCGTATAACCCGCGGTTCTCCACCCTCAGGAAATCCTGTCAGCTCATAGAATTCAAGAAGCCGACTAAGACGCAGATAGCCAAGTTGTTATCTAAGATCTGCAGTCTAGAGGGGATTCACGCCGAGCCCGATGCGCTTAAGCTCATAGCGGAAAGAGTAAACGGGGATGTAAGATCGGCTATTAATGATCTCCAAGCATTAGCACAGGGGAGAGACCAGCTGACATTTGAAGATGTGGCATGGCTAAGCAGCAGAGATCGGAAGGAGGTGATCTTCAATACGCTTAGAAGAATCTTCTATGCGAGAGGCATAACAGGAGCTCTGAGGGCAGTTAATGAAGCAGACGTAGATCTTGACATGCTGTTGGAATGGATATATGAGAACCTACCATACCACGTGAAGGACCCGAAGGAATTAGCAGCAGTCATGGATATGCTTGCCCTCGCAGATGTCTACAGGGGTAGAATTGCGACAACCCAGAGCTGGAGTCTCATGCGATACTATATAGACTTCATGTCAGCGGGGATAGCGACCTCCTGGAGCCGAAAATCACACGGATGGACGCCTTTCAGATTCCCATCTCGGATAATGTCTATGTCAAGATCTAAGGCGGAGCGAGACTTGCTGAAGGCGATCGGTCTGAGAATAGGTAGAAGATGCCACATCTCGGCTGACCGAGCTGCGAGAGACGTAATTCCCTTCCTACGTGTAATCTTCCAAAACAATCCGAAGATGGGTGTAAATCTCGCCAAGTGGCTCGGTTTAGACGAAGGTATGATCAGCTTTCTAACAGGCAAGAAATAGCACAACAAAACCTGGTCTTCCCATGCTCAACGGCTAAATTAGTTGTCTCTGAAAACTTCTGGACGGAAGGCTGAAAAGGCAATAATTTGTCTGTGTTCTATTCCTCACGGGCATGTTTAATGATGTGGCCCACCTCTGGGATTATGATCTTCTCAAGAGCCAGGGAGACGCTTTGAGGAGAGCCGGGAAGACAGAAAATCACCTTTCCCCTCGTCACGCCTGCCAATGCACGGGTTAAAACGGCAGCCGACCCTATCTTTTCATAGCTGAGAAGTCTGAAGATCTCGCCGAATCCGGGTATCTCCTTATCAAGCAAGGGCTGAACTGCCTCGATTGTTACATCCCGCGGGCTAATGCCAGTTCCGCCTGAGGTTATTATTACATCGGTCTTTCGCGACTTTAAGGCTCTCATTAAGGCGCGCTGTATCTGCGTTTTATCATCTGAGACTATTCTACGCATGGTCACGCGGTGGCCTTTTTCTCGAAGAACTCTAACGATGAGATCTCCTGAAGGATCATTCAACCGTCCAGTCTCGGAGAACTCCTTGTAACGTGATGTGCTGCAGATGATCACTGCGAAGCTTAAATGCTTTGGAGCCTCAGCCTTATGCCTTTTGGCTGTCTCGCTCATCTCCGCTCTCCTTAACCTTGCGGATGACACGTATGCCTTTGATCGCCGTGACGGGATATTGACCTGCAGAGTCCTTCTCGTACTGCTTCGTCATGTCCCATATCGTTAACAATGCAACAGCAGTTGCTATGAGGGCCTCCATCTCCACGCCCGTCTGAGCCTTCGTCTTAATCGTTGATTCCACCTCGATCATGTCTGAGCCGGATACTCTGATGTCGACTTTAACATTCGTTAATGGAATGGGATGACATAGAGGAATGATATTGCTTGTGTTCTTCGCGGCTAGAATCCCCGCGATTCTCGCAGCATAGATTGGATCCCCCTTTTCTACTCTTCCCTCTCTGATCCGTTTAACCGTCTCGGCTCTCAGCTTTATCCAGCCTCTTGCCGTTGCCTCTCTGTACGACTCGGGTTTACCGGTTATATCGACCATTGACATTTATAGACACCCACGGGGCAACAGTGACGATCCATTCCTTCTTTAAGCTTCGGCCTACCCGGCCTCTTCGTTTTTCTCAACTGAGGGTCCTGAGCTTCCCTGTTCCCTCTGTTCTTTTCCCTCAGAGAGCGGTCGGAACTTAGATACCTCGGCGGAAACAGCATCTAGGCTATTCTTAAGATCCGTTAAGGCCCGCTCGAGATTGACGATGGATAATCTAAGGTTCTTGATCTCCTTTTTAAGGCCTTCAAATCGGACGTATGTCGCCTCTGGAATCGATATTGCTGAGAGATACTCCTTCGCATCGTAGACCTCCTTAAGCCTTAGAAGGGTGGATATGCCTTCAGATGGGTTATCCCGAATCTCCTTAGCCAATTCAAGAAAGTTCGAGCCTTCAATCGTTGCTCTTCTTAACTCGTCAAGTGCACGTCTAGAGTCATCAGGGGATCCCTCAGGCTTCCGAAGCAGCATATCCTCGAATATGCTTAGAGGCTTTAATAACGCCTCGATTCGCCTCTTTATCGTCGGCGCTCTCTCAGGCTTTAAAAGCAACATGAGGTCTTTAAGCTGTTTAGCTAAGTCCCTGAGAGACGTTACGTCTCTTTGGGTTCGACTCCAAACCTCAGAGGGCGTCATCTTCTCTAAGACAACGCTGCTCGCCGTCTCAGCGGTGATCCTCTGTAGAAGGTCTTCAAATTGGCTTATTTTAAGATCATAATCTTGGATCAAGTCCATTACCCCAAGAGGACAACTCAACATTGATATGAAAAGGCAGATACGCTAATTAAGCGTTTGCCATGTTCTTCTTCGAAGGGACGGTGAACGGAAAGAAACCAAAGCGAATAACTATTCATTTTATCTCTATCGGGACGTGGCCGTTTCGTTTTAACATCAGAATGATAGCGGAGCCTCTTTGCATCTCCCTA
>CAZCXS010000180.1:0-3236 GCA_964502685.1 uncultured Candidatus Bathyarchaeia archaeon | reverse complement strand
CACAGAGAACGGGATAGCCGATGCCAAAGATGAAAAGAGAAGCGATTTTCTCTTAAGTCACATACGCGAGATTCAAAAAGCTATTGCAGAAGATGGTGTGCCTGTGAAGGGATACTTCCACTGGTCCCTTACAGACAATTTTGAGTGGGCTAGGGGCTTTAAGATGAGATTCGGATTATACAGAGTAGACTATGAGACGAAGAAGAGAACGCCGACAAAAGCAGTGCGAGTATACAGGCAAATAGCGACAGCAGCCTCTGACGATTCCTTCTCTTAGAACTTATTCATCTAAGACTTCTAAATTTATGAAAAACTTTAAACGTGAAGCATACTCGATTTTTGTGTAAGCATCTATGGAGCATAATGGTTTGGCCGAGGTTAACTTTTATCTCGAATGCATAGATTGCGGAGCAAGATACGAATCAAATCAGGTCATATACAACTGCAACAGATGCGGCGGACTTCTCTCTGTGGAATATGATCTTTCCGTGTTCCCAGAAGATCTCGATCGCTCGTGGAAGAAGCGGGCCTTATCAGTATGGCGATACAGAGAACTCCTCCCAATAGAGAGAGAAGACTTGAAAGTAAGCCTGGGGGAAGGAGGAACATCCCTTAATAGATGTCTCAGGCTCTCCAAAGATCTCGACTTAAAAAATCTATATGTGAAGAACGAGGGGGAGAATCCCACGGGCTCCTTTAAGGATCGAGGCATGACAGTCGGCGTTACAAAGGCCTTGGAGCTCGGAATGATGAAGGTTGCATGCGCCTCTACGGGTAACACATCCGCCTCTCTGGCCGCCTACGCTGCGAGAGCCGGGCTTGAATGCATCGTTCTGATTCCTTCAGGGAAAGTTGCGTTTGGAAAGCTAACGCAAGCCATCATCCACGGAGCGAAAGTTATCCAAATCAAGGGCAACTTTGACGAAGCCCTAAGCATAGTGAGGAAGATATGCCTGTCATATCCTATTTATCTGCTTAATTCCTTGAATCCGTTCCGCCTAGAAGGCCAGAAGACAACAGCCTTCGAGATACGTGACCAGCTAGGTGAGAGAATCCCAGATAAGATCGTGGTTCCCGTCGGAAACGCGGGAAACATAAGCGCAATATGGAAAGGCTTCGTAGAGCTCCGAGAGCTCGGCCTAGCTGAGGACACCCCGCAGATGATCGGCGTTCAAGCCGAGGGGGCCGCCCCTATTGCAGACTCTCTGAAGAAGGGACTAAGCGAAGTTGAATTTGTAGATAATCCCGAGACCGTTGCAACCGCGATCAGGATCGGGTCGCCGGTTAATTGGAAAAAGGCTGTCCGGGCTGTGAAGGAGTCGGAGGGTCTCGTCGAGAAGGTCTCCGATAAGGAGATACTTGAAGCGCAGAGGCTCCTAGCCCAGCAGGAAGGGCTCTTCGTTGAGCCTGCCAGCGCCGCGTCGATAGCTGGACTAATCAAGCTCGTCCGGAGAGGCTTAATAAGCAAAGACGAGCTTGTCGTCTGCATACTCACAGGGCACGGGCTGAAAGATCCAAACATAATCCTGAGGAGATTCCCGAGGCCGATCGAGGTTGAGGCTTCAGAGGAAGCTGTTATAAACGCAATCATGCCTGAAAGGAAGCGTCCTGTAAAAATAGCAGCCTCTTAGAAATGCTTTGAAATTGTGATTTGCACTGTCTATCTTTTCAGATTCTGTTTTCGGCTTCTAAGAACTTTCATTTCTATCCAAAAGAGCTGGGCTCTTCAGTTATTTTGGTAAAAACTCACCGGCCTTGACATTCTCTTAAGGTTAAGCTCCCCACATAAAGTTTAAGTATTGTACTTTAACTAATTTATTTTCGGCGTCCCAATCTCTCATAGCCCTGGTAGTATAGTCCGGCCTAGTATAGGCGGCTGTCGCCCGCCCGACCCGGGTTCAAATCCCGGCCAGGGCGCCATAACTTCAAGGTTTAACTCTTCCCATTTCTGTCGAGTGATATTTGCCTCAAAACCAGCCTGAATAGTCGTTATAATCTGCAATTTCATAATCGGATGAGGACGTCTACCTTGGCTGCGAGTCTCTCCGTGAGCTCCCTTTCCCTTTTGGAAAGTCCCGTTCCGAGATCATCTTTGAGCTCTTCGCCGTAATATCCATTCAAGATTGCGGTATCAGCCTTCTCGAGGGCTGACCAAAGAAGACCTAAGCCTCCCCTCTGGAGGTATAGAGAAACGTCATTGATGAAGACGATCCGGGTAGGAGAAGCGATGAACTCTCTGAGCAGCCTCTCCATGATTATTCTATTATGCTCAGCGAGCTCTAAGAGTTCATCTGGACTTCTAGCTGAAAGCCTAGGCGTCTTGACGTCTCCCGCGTCTAAATAGCGGACTCTAAACTCGCCGGGCTTCAAGATCTTTCCTCCCGCTGCTAAACCCTTGATGTAAACCTGTTTAGGAGCCATGTCTATGACTGTTATCTGCGGGGCATATCCCTTCTCAACAGCCTCTATAAGGAGGCTCCTCGTAAATCTCGTCTTTCCCCTGCCCACGTCTCCTATTATGAGAACCTTGCTGCCGAGAAACTCAGTGAACAACATACTTGAGCGCTCCTGTTCTCCGCAGAGCCTTTAAAACCCCGAAGCCCAGAATCGATCCGGGTATGCTGCTCGCTGCGAAGGCTGCCCAGAAGAAGGATAAAGAGAACGGATGACCCTGCCATGGAGCGAAGATAAGAGCGCTTATTGTAGCTCCGATCACAACGGTGCCAAGCGGCTCAGTTAAGGCTGCGTAATCGCCTTTAAGATAATTTCGGAGGAAACCCACGACTAGGGCGCCGGGTATTCCACCTGGAAAGGCATAGAGCGTCCCTAATCCAAGAGTATTCCTTATTACGCCGGTCGCTAAAGCAATCATCGCCGCGTACCATGGCCCCAATAGAATCCCAGCAACAGCGTTGATCATGTGTTGAGCTGGAAAACACTTGGTTGTGCCGACTGGAATATATAGAGGGCTTAGAATGACCGCCGTTGCTGTTAATGCGGTTGATAGAGCAACTCGCCTAGTATGGGCTGACTGGGCTTCCGCTTTATTCTTCTCCTGAGGCGAGCTTTCCATCGATCACTGACTCTTCCTATAAATTTTTTATGAAACCTTCCATCTCGTCGAATTTCTATCTTTCCCTTTCTGATCCGTATTATTGTGAAAAGAAGCAAAGAGGATGGGCCCTTAAAAATTCATGAAAAAAGGAGAACCCTTCACTCAGAGAGCGGCAAGGGCA
>CAZCXS010000179.1:0-3243 GCA_964502685.1 uncultured Candidatus Bathyarchaeia archaeon | reverse complement strand
AGACAGGTCCGTCCAATGTATGATGTGTCTAAAGCTAGAAAAAGAGCTGCAAACATCCCGACTGCTTCTCCACCCAGATCTTTACCTAAGAAGTACATCACGATGCAGGTAATGGAGCCCATTATTACTGGAAATATAACGCAGAAAACATAGACAGGATCAGATTGCAGAGGATCAAGAGTCGGGCCCATAACGAGAGGAACATTCAATGCTTTTAAAACCATGTAGATTGCTGCGGCCAGTACGGGAAGCCCTGGATATGAACGGAGACGTATCTCGTTTCCCCATGGATACCAGCTTAAATAATCATGCCAAGACGACCAGCCTTTCTCCCCTATGAGCCCATTCTTGATTATGTATCTTGTTTGCCGATAATGATAGTACGGGTCAAACTCGTTAAGGTAGTATCCCCATCGAATCGGGAGAATCCTGACGCAGAAGGCCAGTATGAAAATCAGGGCGAGAATTGTAAATCTCAGCAGAGAGGAGCGGGATGATACTGGACGGAGTGAGACTATTCTTCTTAGGAGACCCGGGATTCTGCTTGTCTTCATGGTATTTGTCTTCCTTCATTAACAGTCTTATCTCATGGGTAAAGATACTGATTAATATTTAGTTTATGGTAGATCCCTTTTAAGAAGATCATTCATGCTTGATATCTCAACTTCAAAAAGTTTGCAATCAACCTCGAAAATGTGACAATAATGCAGAGCATCACATCGAGAAAACGATAATTAAGTTTTCAATTTGAGACCTAAATAAAAAGAGGGGGGACTAAGCGTCGAATGCGTCTAAGACCGCTGAGTCCATCTTGTAATTGCTTTACCTACAAGCTCGATTGCTTGCATGTGTTGGTTGCGAAAAGCTTCTAGAGTAGGCCTCCACGAAGTCTGCAGAAAACCTAATAGTCGTTCAGGCGCGATATGTCTTCTGCAGTAGGTGACGGTCTTCTGAAAATTCTCCGGAACCCTCACGTTGCTTCCTGTCGGAATCTGATCGTAGCCGTGCTCCTCAAGGTCCAAATAAGCCTTGACGTATTTTATTCTCTTATTGAATTTTGGGCGGTAATACCAGTTGCTCTGAAGTACAGTCTTAGGCATCTTCTCAAAAAACGTTTCGGGGTGATGCCAGAGGTAATCCGACCAGATCCATGGACGTGAACCGCCTTTCTCAACCTGTTCGAATAGAAAGTAGAGGTCGTGCCACCAGAGTTCATATTGACGAATCACTACGTAGCTGTAGTATCTCTGATGCTGCGCAGTCTCTTCATCCATCCCCAAATGGAAAAATCGGGGTTTATCGAAGATTTCAATTACCTCGCTGATTAGATCCCGACATACCTCGTAGTACGTATCAGTCGAGACGCAGCGGGAGTATGGACCCAGCCATGCATCGTGACAAGCTGAAAAGTTCAGCTTGGGAATAGGCTCCAATCCCACCTCACGGATCTTCGAGAGTTCATCCTTTAGACGACTTACCGTCCAAGCGTCGCGGACCGCTATCTCTGGGTGTGACTCATATTTCACGGCATCCCCAAGATCAATGACAACCATGTTCATACCCACATCAACCATCTTCCTTAGAATATCATTCCACATGCTGATGTCTAAGCGGAGATAAGGCTTGGCGCTGTAGTGTTCTCGTCTCTCAGGCACATCGCGGTCGGCCCACATATTATAACTTAGATGCAGCAAATATGCCCAGATCATTTCGCGTCCAGAAGGCTGACTGAGAGATTTTTTAAGAGGCATACAAATCGCCCTCACCGTTTTGCTTTCAATCACATCTTCCCTATCGCATTATTTTTTATACTTTCGGTAATCTCCCTTTCGGATGCAGCTCATATATTCCATTTTGAATCTTAAGTGAAATGCGAGAAAAGCCTCAAAAAGAAAGAAATTCTAATCCCATAAGCTTGCCTGCCATTTTACAGCCTAAAAAGGCGCCTTCAGCAGTCTCCTTAATAGCTTAACAGCTAAGAACCTTAAATCTGGAAGCCGAGACGATGAAGATGATTCCTTTTAGAAAAAAGGAAGGACATTCGAATTTTTAGCTTCCAAGAGGGGCTTCGAGAGGCTATTTTTATTCGTCGCGTTTGCTGAAGTTTTTCGGTGCGTGTTTGTGATCCGGTTTTGATGAGCCCCCTCAAACTTCACATAGTTCCATGCATTTCTCTATGACCCACATGACTCTGCGGACGCTTTCAGGGGTTACCGGCGGAGGAGCTCCGTGACGTAATGATTCGTATAGCCTCTCGTAAAAGGCTATCGCTCCGGGTCGACTACTTTTGTCTATATTCCAGCTTTCTTCTTTCCACGGGATTCTCTCTACATTGTAGCTGCGATTTGGAGTTGGTTTTGTATCCACCTGCCTCGGGGGGAGATCCTCCGGATTGAAGTATTTCCATCTTAAAGAGGATGTACTCCCGGTGAGCCCTCCTTGTGTTCCCATTACCAGCCATTCGTCTCTGGGATACGCGCAAGCTCTCGTTACTTCAATATCGATTAGAGGTGAATCTGGAGCTTTAAGGATTATCTTCACGTGATCTTCAGCATCACCTAGGGTCAACGTCCTCTGTAAGTCGCAGAAGACTTCGGGTTCGTTATCTCCGAGAAGCTGAAGCGCCTGATCTATAAGATGAGGGGCGTTGTTTCTGAGCTCTCCTCCTCCGAATTTTTTCAATGTCTGCCAGTCCCAGCGTCTACCAAAAGAGTGTCTATAGATCTTTACGAGAACAATGCGTCCTAATTTTCCCGACTGGATAACTTCCCTCACTTTCAAGAAGTCTGGAGCGAATCTCCTATTCTGAAATATCGTTAATAGATTTCCGGTTCTCTTTGCCGCCTCTATCATGGCGTCAGCTTCGGAGAGATTAGTCGCCATGGGCTTTTCGCAAACTACGTTCTTTCCGGCTTCTAAGGCCTTAATGGTATGTGGGGCGTGAAGATGACTCGGAGTAGCGACCACTACCAGCTCGACTTCTTCGTCTTTTATTAGTGAATCAAACTCCGAGTAGGCTTTGCATCCGAATCTTTCCATCGCTTCGCGTCGTCTCTCTTCTATGGGGTCGGAGACTGCTATGATTTTGTATTTGTTAGACAGACTTCCGATGACTCTTGCGTGAATATTCCATCCGCTTCTTCCCAGCCCCGCTATTCCAACTTTCACTTTATCATCCATCTTGTCCTCCTCCTAAACGTGTCTTTTAATGAAATAGGTCCAGAAGATATTTAGCAAATCTGG
>CAZCXS010000178.1:0-3253 GCA_964502685.1 uncultured Candidatus Bathyarchaeia archaeon | reverse complement strand
ACGGTGTGTCCTTCATGCCACATGATGTATGATTTTAACCAGCCGAGGATAGAGAGAGCGTTTAATGAGAAATTTGCTCTGCCGGTTCTTCATTATACGCAGCTTCTGGGCTTAGCGATGGGCTTCCCGCCTGAAGAGATCGGGCTGAATCAGCTGAGGGTTAAGCCCGTCGCTCTGCTTAGTCAGCTACGGAAATAAGCTGTAGCTCATCAGCGATTCTTACATAATTTTATTTTAGCTTTAGCTCTTTCCTGACGAGGGAGACTAGATGATTAACTATCGCATTTACAGCTCTTTCTCCAAGCTCCGGCGATGCTGTTTCTCTTAGGTCTTCCTTCCACTCCCATATGGGGTTCTCGTGGTAATAATTGTGCGGCGGATTGGGGTAAGTGGTCTCCGTGCCATTCGAGAAGACCTGTTGGGACGATGAAGACGGGCATCTTTTTAACGGATTCCAAAAATTCTTTCGTCGTCATCTTTTCATATTCAACTTTCATGGCTGTCTTCTCCACTTTATTTTTCGGCATTTATGATATGTCGCTTTTGTTGAATGATGCGAATTATCCATGTAGCTTGTTTGTGCAGCTTGGCGCCGGGATTTTTCTTTATAAACTTTAAATACTCGGCTCGTTTTCATCCTCAACGGTGGAATGGCTAAGGGATGAAAAGCGATATGTCTTCTTCTGGTTGGGGAAAAGCTGAAAGGGGAGAAGAGCGAGATAATTAAATATAATAGTGTGCTTTGGTTCTAGTACTTTTAGGAGATGATTCGTTGTCCACCCTTGAAGAACGGCGGATACGTTGTCCAAATTGTGGTAAAATGATTCCAGCAATGAGGTACTGCATATACTGCGGGGTTAAGCTTCCCAAAGCTCCTCCGCCGATCAGTAGACCGCAGCCGCAGCCTCCATCTTCCGAGCAGGTTCCAGTTCAGCCTCCAATTGTCCGCCCGACCGTGAGGGAGGTTAGACGGCCTTTCTTTCCCGGCGCTAAGAGCGAGATTGAACAGTTAATGTCTGGGATTACGACTCTTTATGAGAGAAAAGCTTCTCTGCTCGATCTTTTCCGGTCTGGACAGGTCTCTGAGAGGGTTTTCTTGAAGCTCTACAAGGAATACAGCGGGAAGCTCAATGATTACTTGAAGGCCCGCGCGGCGAAGCTTGATGAGCTAAAAAGCAGCCTGGAAGATAAGAGGAACAGCCTCAGTAACATCGCGATGCAGCTTGAGGAGCTTGAGATCCGCGCCAAAGTGGGAGAGATCGATCCTGCTACTTATAATCAGCGGGCTGAGAAGCTTAAGACTGAAGAGCGCGGGCTGAATGAGACTTTGAACTCGATTAATGCGGATATAAAGGCTCTGGAAAACATTTTCGGGGATAGGAAGCCAAGCGAGATTCGAGACTTGGAGGCGAAGCTGAAGTCAGCTGAGTCCGCTCTTGAGAGGATGGGCGAGGAGGAAAAGGTGACGCAGGAGACTCTTAACATCGTCAAGCCGGACATCGAGGAGATGCTTAGATTCATAGACTCCTTGATAAAGGATCGGAAAGAGAAGGAGAAGAAGCTCAGAGAGCAGCTTGAGACGCTTCAAACAAGATATAGGCTAAGCGAGCTCTCAATAGAGGAATATGAAAGGAGAAAACGTGAACTGCAGGCTGAAATCGATAAGATCTGGGAGTAAACTCTTCCATCCGGAACACGCATCGCCTCCCCGGCCTTTTCCGGCAGCATTCTCGGCGGGTCTCAGAGCATACTGCTGACTTACGGCTTAAAAGCCCATAGGGGATCAGCATGACAGAGTTTAGAGAACTAACTAATCTCTGCGAGAAGCTCGAGGCTACTACGAAACGTAATCTCATGACCAGCATGGTTGCTGATTTTCTGAGGAGACTCGACGAGGAAGAAGTTGAGCCCGCAGTCTCAATGCTGCTCGGCCGCCCCTTCCCTAAGTGGGATCCCAGAACGCTTGATGTTAGCTGGGCTACGCTGGGCGGCATAATTCGACGGTTAACGGGGGCTAGCTGGAGGGACTTCTCAGAGGCATTCAGAGAAACTGGAGATATGGGGGCAGCGGCCAGAATCATCTTTGAACGTAACAAGACGCAGAGGCAGTCAACGCTCTTCGAGAAGCCGTTAACCATACTTGAGGTTAGATCGGTCCTTGAGGCTATAGCTGAAGCCTCCGGGCCGGGGTCAAGGGAACGGAAGGAGAGGCTCATCGAGTCTCTTCTAGGGAGGGCCTCGCCTGTCGAAGTCAAGTATCTCGTGAAGATAATGATAGGCGAGATGAGGATGGGGTTGCAGGAGGGGTTAATGGAGATCGCGGTCTCAAAGGCCTTCTCGATTCCTCTTGAGAGAGTTCAGACGGCCTCCATGCTTACAGGAGACATAGCTGAGGTCGCGGCTGTATGCGTGAAGGAAGGCTTGAGGGGAATCTCGAGTCTCAGCTTCAAGATCTTTAGACCCGTCAAGCTGATGCTTGCTCAGATGGCTGAGAATCCAAGGGATGCCCTGAAGGAGCACGGGGGGAAGACGGCTTTTGAGTATAAGTTGGATGGCGCTCGGATTCAGATTCATAAATCCGGAAGTAAAGTGAGGATCTTCAGTCGGAGGCTTACAGACGTAACGAGAAGCCTACCTGACGTTGTGGAGGTCATCCGGCGGGAGGTCAAGCCTAAGGAGGCTATAATGGAAGGAGAGGTCATAGCGTTAGGAAAGGATGGGAGCCCGCTTCCATTCCAGCATCTGATGCGTCGTTTCCGAAGAGTATACAGCATAGAAAGAATGACTGAGGATATCCCCGTGGAGCTCCATCTCTTCGATTTGATCTACGTGGACGGCGAGAGCCTGATAGATGTGCCCTATCTCGAGAGGAGGAGAAGACTGGAAGAAGCAGCAGGAGGAATCTCCCTGACAAAGCAGATAGTAACGGATGATCCAGCTGAGGCTGAACGGTTCCTCAAGGAGGCGGTCGATAAAGGCCATGAGGGGCTTATGGCTAAGAGGCTGAACAGCCCATACACTCCCGGGGTGCGGGGGAAGCATTGGCTGAAGATCAAGAAGACCTTGGAGCCTCTTGACCTCGTGATAATCGCGGCTGAATATGGGACCGGGAGGAGGCATAGATGGCTTTCAGATTATCACCTCGCAGCGAGAGACGAGGAGACCGGGGAGTTCCTCATGCTTGGGAAGACATTTAAGGGTTTAACTGACCGGGAGATGGAGGAGATGACTCGGAGGCTTAAGCAGATCGCCT
>CAZCXS010000177.1:0-3276 GCA_964502685.1 uncultured Candidatus Bathyarchaeia archaeon | reverse complement strand
AAGGATTAACTCCTTCGGAGTGGCTGCGTAATCTTATTGTGAAGGAACTTAAGGAAAGAGGCGCCTTACAAAGGGTTTATAGATTTCCACGTCTAAACAGGTCGAGGTCAGAATCTTAATTTTCTAAATCAGAATAAAAAAGCGCTTTCATCCTTTTTCCTTAATTAATCTTATTATGCTTATCCAATCTTCCCTTTCGAACTGCTCATGAGATGTAGATTTCCAAATCAGCGATCAATAAAATCTACGTCAGGCGCTTTCACTCTAAGAATCACGAAAGGCCTTTAATTATTATTGCGGGTACATTTCAAAAATAGTATAATTAGGCTACGACAGGAAGGATGCATGCTTGGAGGAATTGACGGAATTCGCTTTGAACCACGCAGAAAGCTTAGGAGCTGAATATGCAGAGGCGAGATTTCAACGCGATGTTCAGGAGACAATTATATTAAAGAATGGGATTATTGAGGCGTCTGTGCTGGAAGAAAACAGAGGCATAAGCGTAAGACTGCTTGTGAATGGAGCATTAGGCTTCGCGTCAACAAATAAGCTTACGAAAAGAGAAGTGAAAAACTCCTCAATCAGGGCCTATAAGATGGCGCATGCGGCAGCGAAGATTTTACGGAGAAGAATATCGATGGATGAAAGCGATCTCGGAACCGCTAAAGTAGAAGTAAAGTCACGTATTGATTTTAATTCAATAGACATCGAGTCGAAAGCAGAATTGCTCAGAGAAGCCTATAAGCAAGCAGCGGAGACGGCTGCTAAAAATGGGGTTAAGATTTCAGCGTGCATTTTGACGTTGGACATGTGGAAGACGGAGAAGCTCCTAATGACCAATGACGGAGCTCATGTTCGCAGCTTCACACCTAGAGCAGCTGTCTTCACACTCATCACAGCGTTTCATCCCCAAAGGGGTACAGTTCAAAGGTCCTTCGATCTTGGAGGTGTAGGCGGCTGGGAGATCGTAAAGAAATGGGACTTGCCTGAACTCTTCAAAGAGGAGACTCAAACACTCTCTGAGGTTCTACTCTTTGCCAGAGAAAAGCCCTCTGGAAAGTTTGATGTCGTTCTTGGACCTGAATTAGTGGGGCTTATCTGCCACGAATCATCCGGACATCCAAGCGAAGCTGATAGAATCCTCGGAAGAGAAGCTGCGCAAGCCGGCGAGACCTATCTTAAGGCGGATTCCATCGGTCTCCGCGTCGGTTCCCCTCTTGTAAATGTCGTTGACGACCCCACATTGGATGGTTCCTTTGGGTTTTACAAGTACGACGATGAGGGCGTCGAGGCTAGAAAACGCGTTTTAATCAAGGAAGGCGTAATTAACGAGTTTCTTCACAACAGGGAGACCGCAAGCGTCTTCAGACTTAAGAGTAATGGCGCTTCAAGGGCTGTTGCTTTTAATAGAGAGCCGATAGTGAGGATGGCGAATACTTATCTTGAGCCGGGTGACTATTCGAAGGAGGAGCTCATCGAAGGGATTAAGGAAGGCGTATACATAAAGAGCTTTATGGAATGGAACATTGATGATAGACGATTCAATCAGCGCTATGTCGGGCTTGAGGCTTACAAGATAGAGAAGGGCGAGCTGAAGAATAGAATTAAGAACCCAGTCTTAGAGGTTACAACGACCGGGCTTTGGTCTTCAGTCGACGCTGTGGGAAAAGACTTAGATTTTCAAGCTGCGTACTGCGGGAAAGGGGACCCGATGCAGGGAATACCAGTCTGGACCGGGGGGCCGCATATCAGACTGAGAAATGTAACGTTAGGGGAATGACACAATGCGTAAGGATGAGATCTCTTCGCATGTTGTTGATCTGGCCCTGAAAAAAGGGGCGACAGATGCTGTTGCTAAGCTTCAGGATAAACAATCAATTATGATCCGCTTCTCAAACAATGAGGTAACAGTCTCAAAATTCTATAATGAATCTCTATTAAGCATCTTTCTGATGATTGAGAAACAGCGTGCCGCCACAACTGTTCCCTTATCGTCAACTAGAAAGCTCGAGAAGACGGTTGAGAATCTCGTAAAGATAGCTAAGATAGCTCCGCCAAGCGAGCTCTACGCCCCTCTCCCAGAAGGCCCTTTCAAATATGATCCGAAACTTCTTAGGTCAGGCAGAATCTCGCTTAATCCGGAGGAGTTGATGAGCCATGTTGAAGAAGCAATAAAAGGCGCGTTAGAGGAAGGAGCAAGGAAAGTCGCGGGAACGCTGAACGCTATTAGGGAGAAGATGATCCTTGCCACGTCGGGTAACGTTCATGCGAGTCAAGAAAAAAGCAGTCTAGAGATCTCAGTTAGAGCTTTCACATCTGATATCTCTTCAGGACACTTTGTGTCCATCAGCGGAGATGAAGAGAAATTTGAACCTTCCGAGGCTGGGAGAACCGCGGGGAGAATAGCCAAAGCAGCCTTGAACCCTGAGTCTGGGAAGCCGGGAAGGTTCACTGCGCTTCTAGGTCCCCTCGTCTTCGCCGATCTAATCAGCCAGGTTGGGGTATCTTCTTCTGCCTTTCTTGTCGATGCTGGGCGGTCGTTCCTTGCAGATAAAATCGGCTCCGAGGTCGCTTGTGACAGCTTAATCCTTATTGATGACCCCACAGTTGCGGATTCATATGGTGCAAGGGCCTTTGACGACGAGGGGGTTCCTACACGTAGAAACATTATTATAGAGAAGGGAATTCTCAGGGGCTACTTGCACAATAGCGCTACGGCTAAGAAGTTCGGTGTTGAAACAACCGGAAACGCGGGGTTGATCTATCCTCATCCTTGGAACCTAATTGTTGAGCCCGGCAAGAAGTCATTCGAGGAAATCTTATCCGGGATCGATAAGGGAATCTACGTCACGAATGACTGGTACTTGAGATATCAGAACTATATGACTGGCGATTTCTCTACGATTCCCAGGGATGGAATGTTCTTGATAAGAAATGGGGTGCTGTCATCTTCAATAAGGGAACTCAGAATAAGCGACAATTTTCTACGTATCCTGAAGAATATAGAGGAGATCAGTCAGACGCGAATATGGGTTAAATGGTGGGAAGTCGACGTCCCAACCCTAGCACCCTACGCGGTCATTAGGGACCTAAACTTCACAAAATCAACCATGTAGCGATTAGGCTTTCTCGCTATTAGAAAAATGAATAAATAATATAGGGGCTCTGCTGACTGCTCTGTTGAGGCTTAAAAATCCCTTTTCAATCTTTTCTATTTGTACTGTACATAAACCTCGGATGGAATTGCATTTTTTCGCGGATACAGAACTCCTTCGA
>CAZCXS010000176.1:0-3302 GCA_964502685.1 uncultured Candidatus Bathyarchaeia archaeon | reverse complement strand
GAGTAGGCGGCGCCGGCGAACTTGTCGAAGTCTGGGCGTTTAAGAATGTAGTAGCTTAAGCCGAGGCTCCTGAAGACTTCATCGTATATCTCCACGGCTTCTCTTATCTGCTTCTCAGCCTCCTCCCAGTCTTTGTGGGCTGTGTGAGCCTCGTTCCATAAGAACTCTCTCATCCTGAGAAGCGGCCTCGTCGCCTTCGTCTCATACCTATAGACGCAGACGCTTTGAAAGACCTTTAACGGGAGATCAGCATGCGACCTTATCCACTGAGCGAACATCGGGTACATCGCGGTCTCGGATGTCGGCCTCAGAAGCATTCTCTTCTTCAGTTTTCTGTTTCCCGCATGTGTTATCCAGAATACTTCCGCCGTGAAGCCCTTGATATGCTCAGCTTCCTTCTTGAAGGAGTCCTCTGAGATCGTCACTGGGAAGAGCATTGGGATGTGTCCTGTCTCCTCGAGTTTGCTCTCAAGCATGGCGATTATCTTTCTGACTATTCTCGCGCCCCATCCCTTGTATACCG
The DNA here is from genome assembly GCA_964502685.1 of uncultured Candidatus Bathyarchaeia archaeon. Classification (GTDB taxonomy): domain Archaea; phylum Thermoproteota; class Bathyarchaeia; order Bathyarchaeales; family DTEX01; genus B63. The sequence goes on along the minus strand of CAZCXS010000176.1, from coordinate 2,779 downwards.
CGAATCCTTTGATGGGGTATCGGTTATCCAGTATCTCGGCGTTCAGCAGGATCTCGTCAAACCATCTGCTGAAGTTCTCGTCTTTCTTCATTTTGGGATCCCTTTTAGGCGTGTTGAGTAATGAGCCCGCGTTTTCTTCTTCATTGACTTAAGGGCATGTTTAATAAATCTTTCATTCCATTAGGCTTCTGACGCGTGGTTCTCGGATAAATATTTAGGATGGAAGCCTCTTTTATATTGTGAGGATATGTGTATGGGCTTGGATTACAGGAAGATGCTGGATGAGGCCTACTCGGAACTGCCTCCGTCAGTCTTTGAGCATAAAAGATTCGAGGTGCCGAGGCCTAGCATCACGATCTCCGGTTCAAGAACAATATTCCACAATTTCAAGGATATCTGCGATGTGGTTAATCGTAACCCCAGCCACGTTTTGAAATTCCTCTCGAAGGAGATGGCTACTGCCGCGGCGATGGAGGGAGGCAGAGTCATATTCCAAGGGAGATTTGAGGCTGAAACCTTTGAGAGGCTGATTAAACGCTACGTAGAGCAGTACGTCACATGCCCGATATGCAAGAGGCCGGATACAAAGATAATCAAAGAGAAGCGACTTTACTTCTTGGAATGCGAGGCTTGCGGAGCAAGATCACCCTTGAGACCAGTCTAAAGTTAGGGATTTTTAGGAGCGCCGGTTTTGGAAGTATACGTTAAGATTCGAAGGTGGGGCCGCCAAGTTCTATTAGCCGCATGCGACGCCGATGTCCTCGGCAAGACTTTCCGGGATTCCGATCTGGTCTTTGAGGTGAAGGAGGAATTCTACAAGGGATTCAAGACGAATATCGATGAGGCCGTAAGCCTGATAGAGAAGAGCACAATCGTGAATCTGGTAGGCTCAAAAATAGTCAAGAAGGCGATAGAACGAGGCTACGTCCACCCGGAAGCCGTCATCGAGATATGCGGGGTTCTACACGCCCAGATAGTTAAGATGTAACCTGAGAACAAATAAGGAAAAATAAAAAAAGATAGCACCCCCATTCCGAAAAAATAATAAAAATGAATACTTCATGAATTCTAGAAAGATCCGCCTCACCTTCCAAGCCGGGGTGGCCGAGTGGTTCAGGCGGCGGGCTGCAGACTCGCTGCACATGGGTTCAAATCCCATCCCCGGCTCCAAATACCTGCGGGAGCTTTAGATTTTCAGTTTTTCTTGTGTGAGAGGGTTACTTAGGCTTTGTCCCGGAACCAAATCAATTCGAGGACATCCATGTAAATATACACATTTATGTACAATAATATGCGAAATACGTACGCTTTATAAACTATTTAAAGAAAAAATTCTACGCAGCGGAAAAGGAAACTTTACAATTCGCCGAAAATGCTTAGACTTGATTTAAACCGACTTCGGCGAGTATCTTTCTGAACTCGTCCTCCTTGAGAGATGCCTTCCTCCCATTCTCATAGATCGCTTTAACCCTGGATATGACAGCTCTGACCTGATCCTCGCTTGGGGTCCTCCCGGTTATCTCCCTGATCTTATGCTTCACGATTGCTCTCCCAGAGTGCTTCCCGATTGTTAATCGACGTCTATTCCCAACGAGCTCGGGGGGATAAGGCTCGTAGGTTAATGGGTTACTTAGGACTCCGTGCGTATGAATCCCAGATTCATGTGCGAAGGCGTAATCCCCAACGATAGCCTTGTTCGGAGGGACCACGTAACCCGTTGCACGTCCAATAAAGTCAGCCAGCTTCTTAAGCATACGGGTTTTCCCTTCGTACTTCTTCACGCCGTAATGCATGTAAAGATTCATGATCACCTTCTCGGTCTCAGCGTTTCCAGCCCTCTCCCCGATCCCCAGAAAGGTTGTACTCGCATAGATCTTGTCCCAGACGCCTGAAGCAGCGCGGATGGCCGCCATCGTATTCTCAACGGCGTTTCCGAAATCATCATGAGCGTGAATCTCAACGTTCTCAATCTTCGTCTCCGCCTTTATTGCCTTTACCTTCGCGGGTATGCCGTTAGGCAACGGAGCCTCAGGATCAGACAGGCCTATCCCTACGGTGTCGCATATTCGGTAACATTCCGCCCCTGCCTCAGCAACGGCATTTATGAATCTCCTCTCAAACCTCCAGTCAGCCCTTGTACTGTCCTCCCCGTGGACAAAGACTCTTAAGCCGTGATCCTTAGCGGCATACTCAACAGCCTCAACGACTCTCCTTAGGAGCTCCTCCTCAGTCTTATCCGGCCACTTCGCCTTGAAATGAATATACGAGACTGGATGTGAGATCCCAACCTCCTCAAACCCGCAGCTTATAGCGTCATCAATATCCTCCTTCACGGCTCTACACCAGCCCGCCACCCTAGCGTTCAAGCTCAAGTCCTGAATCAGCCTGGCGGCTCTCTTGTCTGACTTCTGGAAATGATGAAGCTCAATCCTCTCAACCCCTATCTCATCGAGGAGGCGAGCTATCTCAGCGGCATCCTCAGGTGACACCGCCAGACCGGGCATCTGAACGCCGTCTCTCAAAGTGGTATCATCAATCAGCGGCTCGGTCTTTAAGGTCAGATTATTGAAATAAAGATCCTTGAGATCCGTTTTCATCTTCCACCCCTCTATTTTTAATCGTATTCGGCAGGAAAGATCAGGGAGGATGAAAGATCGAGATCAAAGTCTCGGTATGCAGCACATTCGGATGCTGCTCGATCATCTCGTAGATTATCTTTCTGAGCTCCTCCAGACTGTCAGCTTCGACCACAACGACGGCGTCAAACCTGCCCAGGACG
>CAZCXS010000175.1:0-3313 GCA_964502685.1 uncultured Candidatus Bathyarchaeia archaeon | reverse complement strand
AGAATATCGGATAAGGCTACGGGGATTAAACCCGCCAGAAGCCCACCTAGATCGAAGGCCAGAGCTAGAAATGACTGCTTGAACGTCTCAATGAGCCGATCCTTCGAGCGGGCGAGCTCCACCGATACCTCTGTGGATGCCAGCGAATATGCTCCGTTGATATTGTTGGTCGTCATCGCATTCACTTCCTTCCATCCTCGCCCGCCTCCATTCTAAAAAGCGGCTTGCCGACCGCATACGCACGAACCCGTCTACTTGAGGTTTTCTTGAGCTTTTAATGATTTATACACATAAATCTTTCCGCATGGAGAAGGAGACTTGCGACAAAGTTTTTGTTACTCAATTAACGTGACTATTCCAAAGTTTATTGCCTTGCCCCAGCAGCTTTGAGGTTCCCTTCACTCTTCCTCGTACTTCCATAGTCTTCTAGACCGCCGGGTTGGCATAAACTCGATCCTCATCATTTCTCCGTCAGATAGAATTAAGAATTTTTCAGATATCATAATTAGGATAGCTCCTTAAAAGAAAGTTGGTGCTAATCACGTAAACCTGCTCTCGTGCCGAACAGTGCAAGATTCAGCCCGAAAGTGACTCGCAATGGAGGAATGGAGACTCCTAGATGTTGAATATCCAAGCAGAGCCGGCCTAAATTTGGCGATTGAAGAGGCTCTTCTACGCCAAACCGCTAAAAGGGAAGGTCCTCCTATCATCCGCTTCTGGAGGAATAGACGAGCAGTGGTGATAGGATACTCGCAGTGCGTTGAGGCTGAAGTTGATCTGGAGTTGTGCCGCATCCGAGGCATCGAGATCGTTAGAAGAATAACCGGCGGGGGGGCAGTTTACCACGACCTGGGGAATCTCAACTACAGCATAGTCATCAGATCTGATCACCCCCTCGTGAGGGGCCTTGACATCCAAGAGTCTTACAGTGTCTTTCTGTCAGGCGTTGTTGAATGCTTAAAGAGGTTCGGAGTTAACCCATCTGTCGATCCCCCAAGCAGCCTCTTAGCTCATGACCGAAAGATATCGGGGAACGCGCAGACTAGGAAGAGGGGGGTGATTCTGCATCATGGAACAGTCCTTGTTAGCTCCGATTTGGATCTGCTATCCAGGGTTTTGAGGCCGCGAAAAAAGGCGAGTCGAAAAAGCGGTGTTCCCAGTGACAGAAGGCCGGTGACGAATCTTTCAGATGAGATTAATCGAAGGGTAAGTATGAGGGCTGTGAAGGAATCGTTGAGACGGAGCTTTGAAGAGGCATTCTCCGTGAAGTTGGCCTATTCCCATCTTACTTCGGAAGAAAAGGAGGCCTCCCGGATTCTTTATGATGAGAAATACTCAAGGAGAGAGTGGAATTTTTTGAGATGAGAAATCCTTTGAGAATCCCTATGGGTTATGGAAAGATAATTAAGTAAGTTTTTACGTAGATTAGAGAAAAAAATTGAGGATGACCGGAATGCCGAACGAGGAGGAAATTCTCGCCAGATTGAGAGATGCAATCGTCAATCTTGACATAGAAGCAGTTCAGAAGGCAGCTAAGGACGCTTTAGAGACGGGGATCCCCGCCTACAAGGCGGTTATCGATGGGATGGCTAAGGGAATGGAGATTGTTGGGCAGAAATATGAGGAGGGAGAGTACTTCCTCGCTGAGCTCATAATGGCCGGGGAAACCATGAAGGAGGGGATGGCTATTCTTGAACCTCACCTCAAGGCCGGCGACATAAAGATGGCTGGGAAAGTAGTTATAGGCACGGTTAGGGGAGACCTGCATGACATAGGGAAGAACGTTGTGGTCACCCTTCTGAAGGCTGCAAACTTCGATGTTATTGATCTCGGTGTTGATGTTTCAACCGAGCAGTTCATTGAAGCTGTAAAGCAGCATAACCCGGATATAGTGGCGATGTCTGCGCTGCTCACCACGACCATGATAGAGATGGAGAGCGTAATTGAAGGTTTAAAGAAAAGCGGGTTAAGAGACAAAGTTAAGGTGATAATCGGAGGCGCCCCGATAACACCCGAGTACGCTGAGAAGATAGGCGCGGATGCGGCTGCTAAAGACGCCGTTGAAGGCGTCCGCATATGCAGCGAATGGATGAAGGCTAAGCAGTAGAAGCCTCAGCTTCAAAAATCAAAGGATCAATTTATTTTTCCCCAACATGTTAGGCAGATTCTTTCTAGTCGATTTTATAGCTTTAACTTCCCCGAGGGTTTTAATGCCATTTACTTATATATTGAAGAATCTCCTCTGCTTGGCTGCGGCGGACCTTCCCGGCTTTTAGGAGGCTGCGGATAACCTCTGAGATCGTCGTCAATGATACGAGATGGTAGCCTTGCCGTTCCAGTTCTTCTTTTCCACCCTGCTCCCTATCGACGACGACGAGGATAGCCTCGATCTTTCCGCCTGCCTCTTCAATTGGTCTGATGCCTTCGATCTTTGATTCTCCGCGTGTTATGACATCGTCGAAGAAGATGAAGCGGTCTCCAACCTCCACCTTGCCGCCCGCTATTCTCCCCTGAACACCATAGGATTTCGACTCTTTCCTCACGATTATGCAGGGCATCTTAAGCCTAAATGCAACGACCGGCAGGAGAAGAGCGCCTTTCAATTCTATGGAGGCCAGCTTATCGATTCTTCTCTCAGATGCCAGCCTCCTAATCTCCTCAGTGACGAGATTCACAACCTTACTGAGGCTTTCAGGCGATGAGAGAAGCCAGGATAAGTCTATATAGTATGGGCTTATAATCCCGGATTTCAGCTTGAACCTTCCAAACTTTAAGGCTCCGGATTGAAACAGAGCATCCGCGACTATGGAAGCCCTTTCAGACGTGCCGGTTCACCGTCCATCTGTTCGAAAATAGAATATGCCGCTCATCCTCTAAAAGAATTCCGTAAAGGCGACGATCATCACATCGAGAGCCAAAACATACATGCATGCGCGGAAAAGGAACATGCTATAATATACTTTTTTCTCGCCGTCTATACTAAAAAGACTTGAAATGAAGAATTCTTTGATAACTTGAATGAAATAAATCCTCAGGTAGCCCCTTCAGCCGAATCCGTGATTTTCACCGGGATAAGAACTTTGCCTTCTTCTCGAATTGCTTCTCATATATTCGCCGTACCCTCTGGATCGTATCAACCTCATCCGGGCTCTTGTCATCCCTTATCCGCGTAATCCTTGCGAATCGAAGAGCCATGCCGCTTCTGTATTTTGGGCTTCTCTGTATCTCGTTGTATGCTACTTCAACGACTATTCGGGGCTTAACTATGACTACGTGCCCCCTCTCCTCTAAGGCGATCTGCTTGAGCCGTTGA
>CAZCXS010000174.1:0-3334 GCA_964502685.1 uncultured Candidatus Bathyarchaeia archaeon | reverse complement strand
GCTTGTGAAGATTACCGCCGTGTCTTCGAGAAGCCCCAAATCTTCTATCTTCTCAAGAAGCATGCCGATCCATCTGTCGACGAGAGTAACCTCGCCGGCGTAGAGAGCTCGACAATGATTAAGCTCATCCTCAGACAGGTAATCGCACGGCCCATAGACCGGGTATGTGACCTCCTCACCATCGTATCCCGGGTCATACATATCCACATACCATCTCGGGGGATCCCAGGGCTCATGAGGATCAAACGTATCAACATGCAGAAAGAACTTCTCATGCTGATCATAATTCAACTCAAGCCATCTCGCAGCGGCACTCATGGTCTGGGCGACGAAATAGTCGCTTTCCTGTCGACGCAGCGAGACGTTACGCAAGTATTGGGTAACCGTTCTCTCTCCGTATCTGAGTTTGCTTGGATTGCACGGCATCTCAACCTTTCGCGGGGAGGTCATGTACCTGTCATTCTCTTGCCCACGTATCCACAGCCACCCATCGAAGCCTCGGTCATAATTGAATCCGTCCTTCAGTATGTGAGGTGTGTCTGCGATCAGCTGCGTTACACATCCGGATTGACGAAGCATCTGAGCTAGGACCATCTCATTACGCGGAAGCGGAGCCCAATCTGAGTATACAAAGGTGTATCTTCCCGTGTAGAGGTCGTGGCGATGAGGAACCGTTGGGAACGAAGCTGCATAAGCCCGGTCGAAGACAACCGCCCTCTTCGCGAAGGAATCCAAGCAGGGAGTCTTAATCCAATCGTTCCCATAGCATCCGAGGTGATCATACCTGAAGGTATCAGAGACGATGAGGATCACATTCACGCGGATATGCCTCCCATGAGCATATATCTGGCTGTCCTTTACGGTTATATCATTGAAAATATAAGATTTAAAGAGAAGATTCTCCAGCTCCGCTGGTCATACAATTCTTCTCTTGCCAAAGAGGCAAAAATGTTCTTAGAGAAGCCTTTTCTGAGCCTTGCTATATGCTGCTTTTATTCTTCTCGCAGGCGCCCAAGACTTACGTACGAAATCCGGATAATCGTCATGCTTCTTTATCCATTCCTCGAGGAATTTTACGGTTCGGCTATCTGACGCGTATCCTGAGCCGAGTTCGCCGTATTTTTCTTTGAGATCGCTGATCGCTCGGTCACGCTCCACCTTAGCGATGATTGAAGCCGCAGAGACCACAGGGTAAGTCTTATCCGCCTTGTGTTCTGAGATAATTTTAACCTTGAAGGTCAGCTCTTCATTAACGTGGCGGCTGAACCTCTCCGGCAATACGTCTGAAGCGTCGATGAAGGCTACGTCCGGTCTGAGTTGGGAGATAACTTCAGCCATAGCTTTGGCTTCAAGTCTGTTCAGACGGTGCAGCTTTCTCCCCGTCTTAACGACGCGGTCGATATCTTTCGGCGGCAACCTTACTATATAATAGTCTTTAACTATCTTGAGGATCTCTGCGGCCAGATATTCTCTTCTTTTGGGTGCAATAGTCTTTGAGTCCCTAACCCCTAGAGCCTCAATCTCTTCCAAGCCTTCCTCGTCGACTAGAATTCCCGCTACTACGAGGGGGCCTATGACGGCGCCTCTTCCAGCATCATCGACTCCCGCTATAAGCACCTAAGCATCTCTCCAGCCTTGAACTCCAGAGTGACTGCGTACTTAATAGGCTTTCGCCCCAAGAATCCTCTGAAAGATCTCTAATCCGAATCGCCATAAGATACTGACTATTAGAAGGGAAGTTCCATTATTGCTCCCAATTTCTCTATTCTTTCATTTCCTCTTCGACTAGTTTCTTGTGAATCCTCAGGATTTCACGTGTAATATCTTCCGGGATCCTCTCCCTGTTTTCCCGGGTTACCTCAACTATCACAACGTCTTCTCTTTCTTTAATCTCAGCAACGAAGGAAGTCTTGATCCTGTAGTGAACCGTTCCAAGAACGATCTTCTCGCTGTTCAATGCTTCGATAACGGCTTTCCTGAAAGACTGAGAGAAAAGCTCCATCGGCCCCACCTCATCTATCACGATTATCTCGGCTTCTCTGATTGCTCTTAGAATCGCACCGACGCCGATCGATTCCAGATCCTTCATGCATACTCTGTACTTGCCGACCTTTGGGCCGACGGGCTGCCTCACATGGGCAAGCCATCCCTCTCTTCCATTGTCTAAAGCGATTATTTTGAATCCTATGCGGGACTTGTCTTTTCTAACCTCTCGGCTGATGAATCCGCCTATCCTTAGGTTTTGTTTCCTTAATTTCTCGACAATTCTGAGGAGAACCGTTGTTTTGCCGACTCCCGGCCGCCCTGTCAAAAAGAAGGCTCTCTTCAACTCGCATCTCAGCTCTCGTTGGTGCTGATCGTGAACGGCCTCCTCATTTCAGCTTAGCTTGATTCAAGATGCACGATATTCAACATGAGCAACAGTGACCCTTCCGGGATAGGCTTTTTCTCCAAGATTGTTTCCTCTTCTGTTTTTCGGTTTTAAATGGATCTTCACGGAGTTAGAACTGTTTCAGTATATCCTCCTCTTCCATTATGCTATTGCAGTAATGACATCTTAGCCTCAAGGGATCCTCCTGCTCGACGTAGAATGTAGGTGTAACCGGTTCGCTTTTACTATTTGAGATACATGAAGGCTTTATGCATCTGACTATACCTTGAACCACGGGTGGAAGCTTTACCTTTTGCTTTTCTACAACCCTGTAGTTCCGGATGATGTTTATTGTAGCTCGAGGTGAGATCAGGGCGATTCTGTCAACCTCTTCCGGGTTTAGTTCACGACCCTCAATCTTAACCATATCCTTCGTTCCGAGCTTCTTACTCGGCACGTTCATGGCGATTGTTACAACCCCTCCTGAACGCCCATTTATGCCGAGAATCTTGATTACATCTAGTGCTCGTCCCCTTGCGATGTGGTCTATAACCGTTCCGTTTCTGATCTTCGAAACCCTAAGGGTCCTCTTAGACATCGAGACCAACCGTTTCATACGTATTTGAAGAACAAAATAAAAGATTATTCTCACAAGGGTTGAAGGCCCCAACTTGGATGTTTGAACTGGTGATAAAAGAGACTTCTCGGAGAGGAGATTATAAGGCTTAAATCGTATATCCGTGTATTTGCTTTTAAGGTGACCGTGTCACATGAAAAGGAGCTACGACTTTGCTAATAGGGACATAGTCTCAATAAGAAGCTTCACCCGTGAAGAGATCGATTACATTCTTGAAGTCTCAAATTCCATGGAACCCCTCGTAGAAAAGGGTTCAGACATGCTACGCGGGAAGGTTTTGGCGGAGCTCTTCTTTGAGCCGAGCACCAGAACAATGCTCAGCTTCC
>CAZCXS010000173.1:0-3337 GCA_964502685.1 uncultured Candidatus Bathyarchaeia archaeon | reverse complement strand
ACGGATACATCTGGGAGGGCGACGGGGTTGACGTGGAGGGCAGACCCGTGGTAACCTTGGGGGCGAAAGGCATATTATACGTTGAGTTCAAGGCGAAGGGGCCGAGGGTGGATGTTCATTCTTCTAAGGCTCCGCTAGTGCCTAATCCTGCTTGGCGTCTAGTCTGGATGCTTTCAACGCTTAAGGGGCCGGACGAGAAGATCAGGGTTCCAGGATGGTATGATGATGTTGTCCCCCCCAAGCGAGAGGGATCTGCAGCTCCTGAGGGAGGCGCCGTTTGATGAGGAGGCCGACAAGCGGGAGCTCGGGCTGAAAGAGTACCTTCTAGGACTGAGCGGTACTGAAAGCCGGAAAGCTCTTCTTTTCTCTCCAACATGCAACATCGCCGGTTTCTCCGCTGGGTACACGGGACCCGGATCGAAGACTGTTCTTCCAGCAGAGGCTTCCGTGAAGGTTGATTTCAGGCTTGTAGAAGCTCAGAAGCCCAACTTGCTATTCGAGAGGCTTAAGAGTCATCTGGAGAGGAATGGGTTCGGAGATATAGAGATCATAAGGCATGGTGGATATGAGCCGGCTAGGACTCCTGTTGACGATCCTTTTGTGACCCGCGTAATCAAAACGGCTGAGAAGGTGTACGGATTGAAGCCTGTTGTCTGGCCTTCCACGGCTGGAACAAGCCCCATCTACGTCATCAGAAACTGGATGGGTATCCCCGTCGCCTCCGCTGGGGGAGTGGGGTATCCGGGGTCGCTGATCCACGCGCCTAATGAGAATATCCGGGTAAAGGATTACATCAACTCGATTAAGTATGTGGCGGCACTTATACATTCATACGAGGGGGATCTGTAAGATTCCTTTTTTCCATCTTCAAAGAGGCGCTTTGCGCTGTGGGATTTTTTTCTTTAAATAGTTTATATAGGATGCGTCTTGCCTAGTGTTTTTCTCTCAGCTAAGAAAGGCTATGGGAGATATTACTCTTTGCGTAGCGTTTCTAATGCGGAGAAGATTATCCACGAGACTGCGGCTGTTGCTGAGATTATCTCTGGGACGGCGACCCCTGCGCTGTAAAGATCCATCCAATAGGATGCCCAGGCGCAAAGTCCCACTGCGAAGGAGGAGCCTGCGATTATTGATTTTCTCTCTACGGCGTATATGAGGGAGGAGAGTAAAAGAAGAATGAAAAAGATCTCAGAGACGAGTAGATGGGTATGTCCGTAAATCTCGTCGAAGACGGCGACGAGCTGAAGAGAAAAGGCTGAAGCTGCGAGGCATAAACCAGCATATCTGGCGCGGCTCAGAAGGGATGTCACCGCGTAGATTGCGATGAGCAGGCCGGCGGCAGCCAACCCGAAGTTATAGTATAATGCGGATTCCGGTCTCAAAGCGTGGCCGAGGTCGCTGAGAGCATTCCTTGACCATCTGAACCATGGGGCTGAGGCTATCGAGATTCCTATGAAGAAGTATGCAAGCAACGGCCCAATTATGCCTAAGAGGGCGTAAACACACGTATCCCTTGAGCATTTCCCAGAGGCGTAATCTCCCAATCATTCCGTCCCCAATATGCGGTTAACTATCGTTTTCGGATCGAAGGGTTCAAGATCCTCATAGCCCTGCCCGGTTCCCACATAAAGCACGGGTTTTTTAGTGATGTAAGTAACAGATATGGCGGCTCCTCCCTTGGCGTCAGCATCCATCTTAGTGAGTATCGAACCGTCTATTCGAATAGACTTGCTGAATTCCTCAGCTTGAGACACAGCGTCATTTCCAGCTAGGCTGTCACCCACGAATATAACCAGGTCCGGATCAGCAACGCGGATGATCTTCTCCATCTCCATCAGTAGATTCTTGTTCGTCTGCATACGTCCAGCAGTATCAATTAAGACCACATTTATCCCCCTAGCCTTCGCGTACTGAATCGCATCGTAAGCTACAGCAGCAGCATCTGCACCGTACTGATGCTTGATCATCGGCACGCCTAGACGCTTAGCATGCGCAGCAAGCTGCTCGATTGAGCCAGCCCGGAACGTATCGCTGCAGGCTAAGACAACCGAATAATTATTTCTTAGTAGAACATGGGCGATCTTAGCTATCGTTGTGGTCTTTCCAGTGCCGTTTATCCCGACGAAGACGATGACGCATGGCTCTCTGGAACGGCGTTTCCTTTCAACAATCTCCATTAAGTCTATCTTCTCGGATGATTCGAGGATCTCAAGCAGCACATCTCTCAAGGCGTCCCTGACAAGGAGGCTTCGATCAGCGAGGCGTCTCACCCTTAACCCGCTTAAACGCTTCTCAATCTCATCGCATATGTGATCAGCAACGGTGACGGCCACATCGTTCTCAATCAAAGAAAGTTTGAAATCCCACAGAAGCGGATTAAGATTCTCCGGTTTCAGCTCTACCTCAGCGATTCTGCCGACAAGTTTCGTAAAGCTTTCACGTAGCTTCTCAAACATCCTACGCTCTCTCTTCGCCTCTAAGCTCAGCCGTCAACTCCTGAAGTCTATCCCGATTCTCCTGGATTCTCCTTATGACCTGCGAGAGCTGCTGCTCGAGAGACCTCTTTGTCCTCTCAAGCTCAGATATGCGTTCATCAACTCCCTGCTTCGCTTCTTCCAGAGACTTCTCGATAGATATCCCGGCGCCCACGCCGTAGACGACCTTATCCACATCAGTGAGCTTAGCCTTAATGTAGGACCCTCCCCCAATGGGTACAAAAACAGGAGCTTCAGGATCCTCTTTCTCAACCCCCTCAAGGGTCCTCTTCGCCATATTTAACTCCGCGAAAACCGCATCAACTAGGTTTATCCTCGATTGTAAGGCCTCAGCTGTGCCTTCCAGTATTCTTAACTCAACTATCAGCCTTCTGATCTCATCCTCATTTGACACTTGAACCACCCCTTTTTGCCTATGCTATTTAAGTCCGTTCTCCTAGCTCCTCAACGGGGACTTCCTCGATTTTTTCTATTTTAATCTGGAACCTTTTCACTCGATGCTTGCTCCCAAAGACTTTGTACAATTCCTCCGCGGCATCTTCCGGCTTGACTGCTCTGATCTCCTTTCGGAATCTATTTTCAAAGTTCGGTTTATTTATCCGCCCTATAATCCTATACGTTTTTACCTCACTCATCTTCCTCAGCCACACCCAAGGCTTGTCCTATCATGAAGAGCTCAGGCCCCGTTGTTAAAGAACCAGCCGCGGCAACCCTGCTGTTCCCTATAAGCCCGGTCGCTATATAAGGTATGCCGCAATTCACGGTTCCAACACCCACATGCACCTTCAGCACATCCCTCAGCAGCTCTTCCTCCTCCGGCCTTATAAGGGGATGCGTCATCA
>CAZCXS010000172.1:0-3339 GCA_964502685.1 uncultured Candidatus Bathyarchaeia archaeon | reverse complement strand
CGGAAAAATAGGCGTGACAGCAAGGCAGCCCTTTTTGGGAGCCCTAGAATGGATAGAGGAGGATGTCAAAAAACTGCATGGAGAGGCTGAAGCGGCGGAGAAAAAGGAGAAGGAAGGTGCCTAATGGATGGTTGATAGGGCCTGTAGGAATTGTCATCTTATCACCGATGGAACAGTCTGTCCTGAATGTAAGTCCACCGATCTAAGCGATGATTTCAGCGGGGTGGTAATAATTCTCAATCCGGAAGGCTCCGAAATAGCAAAATTAATGAACATAAATAAGAAAGGTCGATACGCCGTTCGTATAAGGTGATTAGGATACTTATACTCACGCCTGAATTACGTAAGGAGCTAAAAGCCCCGCTCGGCTTACTTATAAAGGGGTCATTCAGAGAGACAGCTAGAAAGATCGCTGAATTAGTAAATGAGAAAAAACCGATAAAGCTGATCGCGGTCGGCGATCGCGTCTCAAGGAACATCATTAAAAGCAAGATCGCTCTTGACGTAGCAGTGGTTGATTCAAGAGTCATGCGGAGACCAATCTCTCCACTAACATTTGAAGTTGATAACACTTTTCAAGCGAGGAACCCGGCTGGCACTTTGACTGAGGAAGCCTGGACAGCGGTGGAAATGGCCATAAAGAGTCCGGGGAGATCAAAAGTGATAGTTGAAGGAGAAGAGGACCTATTGACCCTTGTCGCGGTTCTCTCCGCTCCCAACGGCTCGATGGTGGTCTATGGCCAGCCGAAGGAGGGAATAGTTGTATTAGATGTTAATGAGGAGACAAAAAGGAAGGTTCGTGAGATAATTAAAAGAATGGAGAAAAAGACCGAAGAGGCTCATTGATCCTTTTCTTTTTGACGTTTGTATTTTTTCGAAAGTGAAGAATTTTCAGACGGCCGAAAAAGGTGTTTCCCGATAGAATTAAAGGCTGGATACGCTTAACATCCCAGAAGGATCAAGCGAATTCAGAAACGGATGAAAAATGAGCAGAGGAATATTAAAGGTAATTCGAGCAGAAACCCTCATAAATGGCAGAGGGGAGCCTCCTATTCGAGATGCTGCGATAATTATTGAGAACGGTAGAATAAGATCGGTGGGGCCTGCAAGCGAGCTCTCGTTAACCGGGAAAATCATAGAATTTGACGCGTCGGGGAAAACTGTCTTGCCAGGTCTGATAGATGCTCATGTCCATTTAGCTTTCGGGTCTTCTGAGGATCCATGTTGGGAAGGACTGAAGAACGATCCGGAGTCTCTATGCTTCTATGCAGCTGGGAACGCTCAGAAAGCTTTAGTGAAAGGCGTAACAACCTTGTGTGATTGCGGCGGAGTAGACCTTATCACTTTAAAGTTAAGAGAGGCTATAAGAGCGGGAATCGTCACTGGGCCTAGACTGAGGGTCTCCGGAACTCCTATTACAACTACTTCGGGTCATCTATATTACGTCGGTCTCCACGCTGATAATGCGGATGAGCTTCGGAAATCCATACGATGGTTGGTTGAAAGGGGAGTGGACTTCATCAAGATAATGGCGACCGGCGGATATATGACCCCGATCTCTAACCGTAGAAGGGCGCAATACAGCGAATCTGAGCTGAGAATCGCGGTAGAGGATGCTCATCGCCTAAAGAAACGAGTAGTCGTACATGTGAATGGAACAGAGGGTATTAGAAACGCTGTCAAGGCGGGTGCCGATGTACTCGCGCATTGTAACTGGCTTGGAATCGAAGATGGAACAATAGAATACGACGAATCCATAGCTCGATTAGCGGCAAAGAAGAAGATTTACGCTGATCTCGGACCGATAAGCGAATTCATAAAGGACAACAGCCGCTGGATTCTAGGATGCAAAATGAGAAAACTCGGAGTTAAGATTTACCTCTCCAGCGATGGCATAGGTAGAGAAGCATGCAGATTTCCAGGCGATCTAAGATCATTCATAGAGAATACCGGTATTGATCCTCTTGATGCTATCAAAATGTCAACAAAAATCCCCGCAGAAGCGATGGGAATAGATGGGGAATTGGGAACGATAGAGCCAGGTAAGATCGCCGACCTCATAATAGTGGATGGTAACCCACTTGAGAACCCCCGTGCATTAGAGAAAATCCACATGGTCTTTTTAGCAGGGGAGCCTGTGGTCTCTGAAGGCAAATTGTGCGTTAAGGGCCTCTCTGGCTAAAAATATTTTATTAACCGCCGGCGGCATGCTAGATCTTAAAATAACATTAATAAAGAGGATTCGTCATTCCAATCAATAAACTGTTGGTAATGCAAGACGAATCATGGTGAACGCGGTGAAGCTTGAGATCATTGATCAAAAGCGAAATGATCTGCTTAAAAGGCTAGAGGTAAAATTCCAGATAGATCATGAGAAGAGTGGGACACCGACCCGTTTACAGATCAGACAAAGTCTGGCTGGCGTGCTCGACGTAGAAGAAGAAAGAGTTTATATCAAAAAGATTGAGACTAAAACTGGGACCACCATATCCATTGGCGAAGCAAATATTTATGACTCAATCAGCCAAGCTGAATATGTGGAACCAGAACATATAATACTTAGAAACAGACCTAAAAAGGAAGGTGAAAGCGAGGGGTAGATTCAATTGTCGGAAGAAACTCCGAAAAAATCAAAGAAAGAGAAAAAGATTTACTCTTACTATAAGATTGAGGATGGGAAAATAAAGAGGCTTCTGCCGATCTGCGATCGATGTGGACCAGGATATTTTATGGCTGATCATGGAGACCGCTATTCATGCGGTCACTGCGGTTTTACCAAATATAAAGTATCTTCTAAAAGTGATTAGGCAGATAGCCCTTTGTAGAAATCCTTCTCATTTTAATCGGTGCGGATAGACTTTGTTCTCTGGGGCCTTTCTTTTATTATCGATAGGAAGAGTTGGATTCCAGCTGAGACTAATAAAAGCACCGTTATTATGAATGATACGTTCCTGATGAATTCGTATTCAGAAGTGTCCTCAAATATTGGTAGAAATACAAGCCAAATATAGCTTATGAGAAGCAATGAGCAAATAAAGGATACGGCATAGAAAATATTGATTTGAAACCGGGTCAATTCCCTATCTTTCCCTTTATTTTTTCATTGAATCGAAAACCTCTTAGTGGCAAGTAACTATTAACTGTTTCTAAATGTTTGTTTCAACTTATCGAAACATTCTGAAACTCGACTTGTTTAAACATTAATAAAGACTTTAGAGCTAAAATCTTTACATCGAAAATTCGTTCTGTGGTGAAACTATGAGGATAGGAATAATCTCAGATACGCATGACAGGTTACCTTTTGTTGATAAAGCTATCAGAAAGATGAATGAAAAGGAA
>CAZCXS010000171.1:3057-3354 GCA_964502685.1 uncultured Candidatus Bathyarchaeia archaeon | reverse complement strand
AAGCGCCTTCAACATAATTATGAACGAAAAATATAGACCTCTACAAGAAAGCCTGATCGATAAAATTAAGAAGCGACGATTTAGAAGAATGAATCTCAGAAAATCAGTCGCATTGGACGATTTCAGAGCGGCAGCTCGAAAGCTGAAAACATACACGTATCAAGAAAGGACAGAAGCGGCCAGAAGATCAGTAAACAGAATCGCTCCAAGAGAAAGATACAGTGATGTTGGAGGACTTCATGGAATCAAAGAAGAGATAATTAAAGAAATTTCCCTAGCTCTTGATGCAGACCTAGC
>CAZCXS010000171.1:0-3047 GCA_964502685.1 uncultured Candidatus Bathyarchaeia archaeon | reverse complement strand
GCTGTTAAGGCGGGATATCTTCCGCCTAAAGGCTTTATCTTCTACGGTCCACCTGGAACTGGGAAGACCTTGCTGGCTAAAGCAATCGCCGGAGAGAACGACGTTTGGTTTTACAATATCAATGGCCCATCTATACTTCAAGGCAGATATGGAGACCCTGAGAAGACGATACGAGACATCTTTGCAGATGCCCGTAGAAACGCCCCCGCCATCATCTTCTTTGATGAGATAGACTCCATTGCGCCGAAGAGGGGAACCCATGACCCCGTTGTCGATAGAGTAGTCTCGCAGCTGTTAACAGAAATGGATGGTTTCACCCCCCTAACGAATGTGGTCGTCATAGGGGCTACAAATAGATTTGAAATACTCGATGAGGCTCTTCTAGAACGCTTCACTCGTCATTTCAATTTCACATATCCAAAGAACAAGACTGAAAAACTCGAGATTCTGATGGTTCATCTTCGAAGATACAGAGATGCATTAGACAAGAATATAACGCCGGAAGATGTGCTCAGAGTATTTGAAAAGAAGATTCTTAGCCCAAGAAAGATGGCGGATGCCGTTGACGATGCGAATCGGCTAAGAACGAAAGAGCTTGAAGCTTGCCATAAGCTCCTAGAAGCAATGAGATACGGCGAAGAAAAGACCAAAGAGATAGAGAAACTATTCAAGGATGATCTGGAAAGGCTCTTTGAGAACCTGGGAATTAAAAGAGACGATCCCAAACTCATAGAGAAACTGGAAAAAGTCGATCCATCCAATTATCCTTTGAGGCTATATCATTTCGAAAAGGCATTGGAGAGAACATTCGATGAAACCATAGAAGAAGCACAAAGAATGGTTCAGCAAACCGTCAGAATCCAAAAACCCGAAGTTGGAAAGAGCTACGGCTTAATCGCCCTCGGCGAAAGGGGAGAACTCGGAGGACTAGTCGGAGTCATTGAAGTGATAGTAAATCCGAAGGGAACAGGAAATATTCAGGTGATCGGCAGCGAGGCTGGAGAAAGCATCCTTGCAAGCGCGCAAGACGCATTCATCCACATAAACTCAATAGCGGATTGGAAGTTTAAGGATTACGACGTTTACATCGAAATAGTGACTCCGGCTAAGGGAATGGAGAAACAGACTCTTGCACCTGGAATTACGAGACCGCCGGTTTCAGGCCCCTCAGCAGGCCTAGCGATCGCCGTTGCTATGCTCTCAGCATTTCTGAACGTGGAGGTAGACCCAACCGTTGTGATGACCGGCGCGATCACTGCCAGGGGGGAGGTCTGGCCTGTTGGAGGACTCGATTACAGAGGGATGGGTAAGATTGAAGCTGCATTGTCAGATAGGTATGCTCGAAAGCTCATTATGCCGAAGTACAACTATGAGAGACTTAGGGGGTTTGATACGGAAAAGCTGCTTTCAGAAAGGGAGATGAGGATAATTCCCGTTCAGACATTTACAGAGGCAGCGGTGGAAGCTCTCCTTGGCTTCTCTTCCCAGGAGGAGTTAATGAATAGCTTAAAGAAGAGTTTTCCAACCCAAGCACTTTAGCCGCCTTTTAACTTGCATGAAGATTCGTTTTTATGAATAGGACTCGGAGGAAATTTTAGCTTGCACACATTAAAGACGCTCCATATTACATGTTGATCCTGCAGGATCCCCTAAAAATAAAAGGGAGGTCAGATTATATTTTTCAGTAGTGTCTTCTCGAAGGGTAGAAATTTGGGTTTGAACGCCTCAGTTGAGTCGGTTATGAGAAGCCCGCCGGTTACAGCTTTATTCTCGGATTCCATTTCGTACATTACGGAGAAGATGATCTCGAACAACATAGGCGCCGTTATTATTATCAGCGGGGGAAAGCCTTCTGGGATAATAACTGAGAGAGACATCGTAGAGAAAATAGTGAGAACGCGAAGAGACCCGGATAAGACGCGAGCTATGGAAATAATGTCCTCTCCCCTATTGACGATAGACTCTGAAAAGACAGTGGCGGATGCGCTTAGGATCATGCGGGATAAGAAGATACGACGTTTAGCAGTGACGAAGAACGGGAGGCTCCTCGGCATAGTCACAGAGAGAAGACTGCTTGATTCCCTGGTTTAACAAATAATTCCTCCCTTTTTTTATCATGCCCAGAAAGGTTGGGACTACTCTTTCCGATCTCGTGTATAAGCAACAAATTTTGTAAGCATGGCTCCTTCAATCTAAAATGCTATCTTGACAAGTTCATATTCTAAGCTGCCCAGCCCCACCTTCTCCCCGAGCTCAAGCATCCTCAGCCAGTCTCTACCGGTAAGGTAACGTATCTTATCGAATCCAGGCTTCAACACATCCTCGTTCTCAGCCTCCCCTAAAACGCTGTTCTTCAGTCCAACAGCGGCATTGATCAAATCCGCTGAGCACTTGTCTATAGCTATGGGATCTCGCGACGCAACGATCCCCACATCTGGGACGATAGGCTCATCGCTGTATGGCGGGCAGTCGCAGTGAGGCGTAACTTCCGTGATGAAGTTAATATAGCCGATATTTTCCCTACCAACTATTTTAACTAGGGCCGCTAAGTTGTCAATTATTCCCTCAAGGAAGCCTTCCCCCATGAGGAATCTCTCCCTCGGGAGGGTCACAGCCGGATCTTCGTTATATTCTCTGCAGATGTCCGGACAGCAGAGGCAGGAAACGCATTTAGACCAGTCGAATTTTGCTTTTCCATCAATCAATGTTATGGCTCCAGTTGGGCAACATTTGATGCACATTCCACAGCCAGTGCATTTCTCCCTTGAATACCGGGGGAACCTTTTGTTCATGTGAGCCTCTGCTTTTCCCAGCTTGGTAGCCGCGCCTATTCCGAGATTCTTTACGGCCCCCGCGATCCCTGTTCCTCGATGTAGCTTGGCGTGGGCAACGGAGATAATCGAGTGCGAGTAGGCAAGGGCTGAAGCTATATGCGCCTTCTTTAATTTCAACCCGTTAATGGGTACCTCCACACCGTCTAGGCCTGAAAGGCCATCAGCGCAGATAATCGGGGCGCCTACAGTCTCGGAGGTAAATCCGTTATGAGC
>CAZCXS010000170.1:0-3364 GCA_964502685.1 uncultured Candidatus Bathyarchaeia archaeon | reverse complement strand
CCATACGCTTCGATGTCGCGTTTCGATTTGAATCCGAGCTCCTTTTCAACCTCAACTTCAACCCATAATCCTTGACAATCGAATCCATTCTGATATCGAAGTTCATGCCCCTGCATAGCCTTGAAACGCTGGAAAAGATCCTTATAGGTGCGTCCCCAAGCGTGATGAACCCCCATGGGATTGTTAGCCGTGATCGGGCCGTCCATGAAGGACCATCTAGGCTTGCCTTTATTCAATTCGACGATCTTCTTGAAAGCTTTTGTTTTAGACCAGAATTCCAGTATTTTATGCTCAAGTTCAGGAAAGTCTACTGTTGTGGAAACCTCTTTGAACATGGCTGATTACTTCTCCGCAATAATTAATTCGTTACTTATAAATGTCAAGATTGGCGGAGCTTCATATATAAAACGCCAAGAAGAGCTATGTTTGAATTTGGCGTCCACCCCGCATCCTCAGCTCGCCTTCAATAAGCTGATATGACAAAGATATAAGTTTAATGGAGAAGACCCCGCAAAATGCAGCCTTGAGAGAAGTATGTGCTACAAACCCAAAGGGTTTCACTCATGATTTGATTTTTACTTAGACCAACTTTTTCGGCTATCGGTTCCCTCATAGGCTTGACCATTCGAGATCTTTGTTTGCAATCTCCTCCCAGCATCGGCGACAAATAGGCACCATGCGCCCATCATAGTAGATGCTTACTTCGATATCCGTATTTCTGCAACTCGGATTCCAAGGGTTCATACAATGGACCTCCGAGATGCCTCGCCTTTCATCATTGGACATGGTTTCTCCCGGGTTCCTGTTTTTCATCATAGAATCTTCAGATTGCCTCGCCTCTTTCTCGATATCTCTATATGCGGGATCTTCTCTTGACTGTTGGGGAGCCGCTGAGATTTTTTCTTTCGGCCTTTCATTCCGTTGCATCTGGTTCCTAATCGATTTTATACCTTCGCTTATAACTTCGTTTTTGCGCCAAAACTCTTCTTCTCCGACTTCGCCTAAAAGGCGCTTATGTTCAAGCTCGACGAGGATAGCCTCGAAGATCTTTATTCCTTTCAAAAGAGTGTTTTTCCAGAAGGATTCCTCTTCCTTTAAAGCTTCCTCTAGCTCTAAGGCTATTGATAATGTCTTGCCTATTCTTTTATCTACTAAATCGAAAGTTTCATGAGAGATCTTCCCGCTGAGCAAAATGTGTTTTAAAGATTCCCTTTCCCTCTCCAAAGATTTCAGAATGTCCTTCAGACTACTGCTTGCTTTTGAAGAATTCATATCTTAACCCGATGGAAATGCTGATTAAAAAATTAAAACGTTTTTCAACACGGTAGTATATCGTACAATATTATCTCAGGCCTAAGCGCCAATTCAAATATGCAAATCAGCGAAAAATATGGAGAAGAACTTATGCACGCCTTATACTTGAAAGATTCAATAACAATTGCTGATCATTACGGGCATTTCTAGGAAAAATCTTTAACTTCACCTACGAGCGCAGCGACATCTATGTCTTTCCTCTCGGCTATCTTCACTATTTCCTCCCAAGTCCTCTCCGGGATGTAGATCCCTTCTTTCCGTCTCTTCATTTCCGTTCTAAGCTCTGGTTCTCCTGGAAGCAGTATCTCTTTGAATCCGGGCCTCATCTTCGAGGATTTTATTCTCCGTATCAGGGCGTCGATGCGATTTTTAAACTCATCAATCGATACGAGGTCCTCGATGTTTATGACCTCAAAGAAGACTCCGTTGCCCTTTTTATCAGCCTCATAAGCACATCCAGCATTAGACAAGATTCCCGCCATGACTTCAACAACTAACCCAAGCCCAAATCCCTTATACCCAACGAGGTCCCCTCCAAGAGGCAGGATGGCTCCTCCTTCGTATAGGTCCGCCGGGTTCGTGCTTGGATTTCCCTCCTTGTCAATGATGAATCCTTCGGGTAGCTTCTCGCCTTTATGAAGGGATACTCGGACTTTTCCTTCCGCGCAGACGCTGGTTGCAATATCTAGAACAAACAAGTTCTCCTTCCCCGTTGGAAAGGCGTAGCTTACGGGCGCCGTGCTTATGAGCTTTTCTCTTCCCCCATAAGGCGCCACCGTAGGAGTGGAATTAACCATAGCTATGCCTATCATATTCTTCTCAGCGGCAAGCGTGGTGTAATCCGCAAGTCTGCCTATGTGATAGAGATCGAAGGCGCAAACAACGCTTACTGAGTTTTTCTCCGCTTTCTCAATCGCTAGCTCCATGGCTCTTTTTGCTACTACTTGCCCAAACCCCCAATTCCCTTCAATTAAAGCCGAGGAACATGTTTCCCGTACGACATCGATCTTTGCGCCCGGCTTAAGAACTCCATCTTCAATCGCCTTTACGTATTGAATGACGCGGATCACACCATGCGAGTCGTGCCCACAGAGATTCGCCTTGACCAAAAATTTGGATACGAGCTCTGCTTCTTCGGCTGGAGCTCCATAAGCCGTGAAGATTTCCTTTGAGAGCCTTCTGAGCTTTTCAGCCTTGAATATCGGCATGAATTTTCCTCCGGATATTGATGATTAACTCGTATGGTGCCCTAATAAAATTTGTCTATAGCAATTATGAGGGCTCCGGAACTCGGCGAAAAGACTAATATTCCCGGAATCCGTTATTGGCACAACAATAAGGCTGAAGGAGCAGATGGAACATTGAAACTCATTTACGTTGTTATAGACGGCTTAGGCGACCTACCGATAAAAGAGCTCGGGGACGAAACCCCCCTAGGATTCGCAGAGACTCCGAATCTTGATTATCTGGCGAGTAAAGGGAAGCTGGGACTCATGTATACTGTGGGGAAGGGCATAGCTCCCGAGAGCGATGTCGCAGTTATCTCGATACTCGGCTATGACCCCTTCAAGTATCATGTAGGGCGGGGCCCAATAGAAGTCTACGGCGCGGATTTAAGCATGAAGGATGGAGACCTTGCTTTGAGATGCAACTTTGCAACCTTAGGCCCCAATAGAAGAATCATCGATCGGAGGGTAGGACGGACACTGACCACTGAAGAGGCGTCGAGGCTCTCCGAAGCTATTAATCGGGAAGTCCGGCTAGAATCATTTCCCGCAGAATTCGAATTTAAAAATACCTTTGGTCATAGAGCTGTACTCGTAATTAGAGGTAAAGACATGCCATTGTCCGCTGAGATAACTAATACTGACCCCGCCTATGAACGTGTTAAGGGGATGGGCGTCGCAAAACCCGAATTTGAGATGATCCTAAAGAGAAGCACCCCGCTTAAAGACACAGAGGAAGCTAGAAGAGCAGCCCGGCTTCTCAATGAGTTCACTGATAAAAGCCACGTAGTCCTGGATAAGCATGAGGTTAATAAAAGAAGAGA
>CAZCXS010000169.1:0-3376 GCA_964502685.1 uncultured Candidatus Bathyarchaeia archaeon | reverse complement strand
GAGATTCTGAGAAGCTGGGAGAAGAGAGGACCGTGGAGTCTAATAAGAGGCGTCGGCGTTGAAACGTGGAGGAAGATCATAAAGAGGGCTATTGAATCGCAATCGGCACGGATCGACACGGTTGTCACAACGGATGTTCATCGGCTGATTCGTCTTCCCAATACTCTTCACGGAAAGACCGGATGGCTTAAAGTCTCCTTCCCAGCCGGGGAGATTGAGAAGTTTGACCCCCTATCTTCAGCCATAGCTTTCAAAAAGGGAGAAGTTACAATATATGTAAAGAGAGCTCCAAACTTTAGAATAGGAGAAGAAACTTTTGGTCCCTATGAAGATGAGAAGGTTGAATTACCAATGGCTGCGGCGCTTTTTCTTCTATGCAAAGGCATAGCCGAGGTTGTAGATTAGCCATGTATGATGAATTGTTTGAAGCGTGGAAGAAAGAAAAGTTAAATGAGGAGATTCAGCCTCTTCCGAAGGATTTCTACACTAGACTGGCGAAATACGTAAGAAAGATCCGTGAAGAGCAAAGAATGCTGGATGAGAAGACAGTGAAAGGAAACCTGATGAGGAAGGAGGAGGAAAACGTCAGAAAAATGGTGGAAGAGCTTATTCAAACCCGCTACGAGAAGATAATGCATCTCATCCGGAAAGGCGAGATCGCCCCCATGGCGCACTTAACTGAGGAGGAAGAGAGATGGTTCCAAGACTCCTCCCTCCAATTCGACTCTTTCAAAAAATTCTCCGAAAAGATCCTGCAGGGTCGGCTACAAAAGATTGAAAGGAAGATGAAAGATGGAATTATAGTAGTCAGGATCCTGCGGGAAATACCCGAGATAATAGGCGTAGACATGAAGACTTATGGGCCGTTCAAACCGGAAGACATAGCCTCGCTTCCCGCGGAGAACGCGAGAACCCTGATAAAACAGGGCGCAGCCGTAGAGGTAGAAGTCACCTCATAGACCAGAGTTTCAATTATTTGATTATTATGCAAACCGCTGGTTAGCCTCTTTGCTGCGTGCAAGGATTCTCTTTGGAAATAATATTCCTCCCGATGGGGCTTCCTGTTCTCTTTTATATAGGTGATTTGTCAAAGTTTTGTCAGGATCTGTGAGGTAGATAACCTTGGAGAAACTCGCATTATTCGGAGGTAAACCCGTAAGGACTGAGCCGTTGCCTACCGTAAGCAACAAGTCTGGAAGGAACATCGGGGATGAGGAGCTCAAACTTTTAAAGGAGGTTGTGGAAAGCGGATCTCTTTTTCGTCATTCTGGAAAGATGGTTTCAAAATTCGAAGAAGAATTCGCCAAGTTTTTAGGTGTAAAACACGCCGTTACCTCCACTTCTGGAACCGCGGCTCTTCATATAGCTACGGGAGCGATAGGTCTAGGCCCAGGCATGGAGGTCATCACCTCTCCTATAACTGATATGGGCACGATCATTCCGATCTTAGGTCAGAACGCCATCCCGATCTTTGCAGATTTGGATCCAGATACCTACACTTTGGACCCTGAAGACGTTAGAAGAAAAGTTACAGACAGGACGAAGGCGATAATAGCTGTTCATCTATTCGGATTGACTTGTGATATGGGCGCCCTCAGAGAGATCGCTGAGGAGAAGGGAATCTACCTTATAGAAGACTGCGCTCAAGCCTATTTAGCTGAGTACAAAGGAAAATTATCTGGCACAATGGGGGACCTCGGCTGCTTCAGTCTTCAGCAATCCAAGCACATGTTTGCTGGGGATGGAGGGATAACCGTTACAGACAATGATGAACTCGCAAAGAGAGCTAGGCTCTTTATGGATAAGGGTTGGGATAGAAAGGCCACTGGAGCCCGAACGTACGTCATGATTGGTTTCAACTATCGGATGACCGAGCTTCAAGGAGCCGTTGCCCTAGCCCAGCTGAAAAAGGTCAGATGGGTCGTTGAGAGAAGGAGAACCGTGGCTGAGAGCCTAACTGAAAAGATAAAAGACATAGAAGGCATTAAGCCTCCAGAGGTCCCTGAAGGCTATAAGCACTCATACTGGCTGTATCCTATAAAGCTCGATTTATCCATGTTTAAAGCGTCCCAAGAGGACTTCGTTAAAGCTCTAAGAGCCGAGGGGATACCCGCATCCGCAGGTTACATAGGGCTGCCTCTGTATATGACCTCGATATTCGCCGAGAAGAAGGGCTACGCTGGAACAGGATGCCCATGGACGTGTCCTCTGTACGGCAGAGAAGTGATCTACAAAAAGGGGCTCTGCCCGCAAACTGAAAAGATCATAAGTCAACTCGTAACCCTGCCATGTAACGAGTATTTCACCGAGAAAGACATCGAGGACATAGCATTAGCAATAAGAAAAGTTGCTGATTACTATCATAAGTGAAATTAGCGCGATCCCCCAATTTATTAGAGGCGAGGCATGATGCCGAGAGACCTGATAATAGATTCTCACGTCCACTTGAAGCATGGAGATGCACAAAAGACAGAGTACAGCGCAGAGGCCATAGTGAAAATAATGGATGAGGCTCAGATCGATAAGTCTGTCGTCTTCGCCATGTCAACCACAACGCGCCGATCAATCGAGATGGCGGGCAAAGCGGTCAGCAAATTCGAGGATCGCCTCATCCCCTACGTTTACGCCCTTCCAAATTATGAGAGACCCGTGATCAGAGAGATAGAGGAGGCGATCTCTGATCTTGGATTTCGAGGGATCAAACTTCACATGGGAGAATGCACATTAGAGAGATATGTTACGGAGCCCGTTCTTAGACTTGCTGGAAGATACGAAGTTCCATGCCTAATCGATTGTAAAGGGAGATATGACATTATTGAGGAAATGGCGAGGATGTTCCCCGAAACAAAGATAATAGTCGCTCATCTGGGAAAGTACTTATGTAGAGATGGGACCCTTATGGATAGATTCATCCACATCGCAAGGTCCCATGAAAACATCTTCCTAGACACGAGCGGAGTCATAATTCCGAGGAAGATAAAAGAAGCAGTGGAGACCCTCGGCTCTGACCGCGTTATATTTGGAACCGACGGGCCGAAACCCTATGGAGCGAAGTTTGCACGCACAGAGATCGAAAAGATAAAGAATTTAAATCTAAACCCGGATGATGAACGCGCCGTTCTCGGCGGAACCATCGCTAAACTACTTAAGATCTAAGACTACCGGAACATTGAGGAACAACAAAATTTTGATTGCCCACTTTGATTAATGATCACCAGCGAACAGGCCATCCACAAGAATAGACCTCGCCAATTAAGATTTACCATTATTTTTCTGTTAGAAATCTAAAACAGAAAGATCAACCATGCATAGGCCCAAATCTCGTCCAGACGCCGGTTCTTTTTCAGCTCGACACCTCGGGTGATTGGGGGCCGCG
>CAZCXS010000168.1:0-3390 GCA_964502685.1 uncultured Candidatus Bathyarchaeia archaeon | reverse complement strand
GCCTTGTGGGACGGAGACTTCCAAACTGGATAACAGTTACCTCTAAGAGATGGGCCCTTTTAGCGTCTCAAGTCGGATCGGAGGTAAAATCGGAGCTCTATGACCTGACAAGAGACCCCAAGGAAACCGAGAATCTCATCGATGAAAAACCTGAGGTTGCAGATGAACTCCGCTCAAAGATGATCGAGTTCTTGAGATCCTTGGGAACGAAGGAAGAAATCCTGCGAAGATGGATGAAAGACGAGAATTAGCCTTTAATATGGTCGAATGGTATGCCTAGCGATTCCCTATTAACCAGAGATGGAACAGTTCTGGTCGTGATTGACGTTCAGGAAAAACTCTTCGCGAAGGTGGAGGAGAAAGAGCGGGTCGCTGAGAATATCTGCAGGCTGATCCGGTTCGCAGAGATTGTGAGGATTCCCATAGTTGTGACTGAGCAGTATCTTAAAGGTTTGGGTCCGACGATCCCCGAGATAAGGGAGCTGACTTCATCAATCAAGCCGATCGAGAAAGTGGAGTTCAGTTGTCTGGCATCATCCGCCTTCAAAGAGAAGATGGATGAGGTTCACGCGAGGAACCTCGTGTTAACCGGGATAGAAGCTCATATATGCGTAGCCCAAACGGCCCTTGAGGCTTTGACGAACGGTTACGGAGTTTACGTGGTATCCGACGCCGTTTCCTCGCGTCGCCGGGAAGATAAAAACGTAGCAATCGAGAGAATGAGGCAGCAGGGAGTCGCAATAGTCACAAGCGAGATGCTGATGTATGAGATTCTACGGAGAGCTGGAACCCCAGAATTCAAGAGGGCCCTTGAGCTCGTAAAGTAAAACTCAGAAGCAGCTCCAATACTTGCTCAGTATATCCCTTAAGCTATCCAATATTCTTTTAACCCTCTCCAGGTTCTGCCAAGGGTCATGAGGCGGACGGAAGAAGTCCTCTATTTTCTCGGGGGAGGCGTCCGGCTCGATGAGGCCTAAAGCCAGAGCGTACCAACAGTAGGGCAGAACCTTGATGTTGTAT
This sequence comes from uncultured Candidatus Bathyarchaeia archaeon, assembly GCA_964502685.1. Classification (GTDB taxonomy): domain Archaea; phylum Thermoproteota; class Bathyarchaeia; order Bathyarchaeales; family DTEX01; genus B63. The sequence continues at coordinate 2,370 of CAZCXS010000168.1, read as the reverse complement.
CCGCTTCCGACGAGTAGGATCACCCTTCCATCGCAGACCTCTTCGGAAACGGAGCCTATGATCCGAGAAATCTCGAAGAATCCCCTCGCGGTTAGGCCGAGGCTTCCTAGGTGATCCGCGAAGTGGGCATCGCTGCCTCCGTTGGCTATGATTATGTCGGGTTTGAATTCTCTGGCTAACGGCGGGAAGACCTCATTCAGCGCATATAGATAGGATTTTTCACCGGTTCTCATAGGAAGCGGAACATTAACGTTAAGTCCTTCTCCTTCTCCTGAGCCTACTTCGTGTATGAATCCCCTTCCCGGATAGATTGTTCTGGGGTCTTGGTGAAGCGAGATGAAGAGGACATCTCCGTCTGAGTAGTAGATGTCACTTGTTCCGTTTCCAAAGTGAACATCATAATCCAGGATTAGAACGCGCTTCACGTGGTGCTCTCTGCGCATCTTATTGATTAAAATGGCGATATCATTGAAGAGGCAGAAGCCCCCTCCGTAATCTATCCCAGCGTGATGGAATCCGCCTCCCAATGCGATGCCTCTGTCCGCCTTTCCTTCGATGACGTATCTTCCGGCTTCGAGGACTCCGCCTATGATGAACATTGCGCCTTCAAGGATATGCTTGGAGACGGGTGTGTCAATATCGTAGCGTCTGCCCAGCTCAGCCAGCTTGAAGATGTGATCAACATAGCTCTTCGAATGTGCTTCTAGAAGATCCTCCTTCGTAGCGGCATTCGGCTTGATGAAGAGAACATTCGGAGATGCGGATAGACTCTTCTCGTCGAAGAGCATCTTTGCCTTGACGAATCTGTCTCCTCTGAAGGGGTGATTGACGCCTAGATCGTACTGTTTAAACTTCTCGTGGTAAGTTATACAGGCGTTCAATGAGGATCAGACACCGGCTTTCTAAACTCTTCAGAGAGGAATTAGTGATTATTGACGACCGCTCGATTTAACATTTTCTAACAAGTCATCTCTTTTATCTTCTTGAAAGGGGGACGACGCGGATTAAGCTTTCATTTTTTTCTTCTCGAAGGGCTTGAATTCTTCACACGCCTGGTCATCCAAGTAACGGAATACCCGCTTCAACCGGCACCATACTATCGTGGGTGAGGGATCCTCTGCAAAAACGCATTCTCCACAAGTCGGCATAAAAATAAAAGATCATCAAGACGTATGTAACTTTTTCCATAGGCGGGATTTTAGAATGAGAAGCAAACAAACATATGATTCGACATTTCTCCTTTGAGGCTCTAGCTAAGTTTTTTATGTGAAATCCTCCTTTACCAAATGAAGATGAGAATGCTCAAGATAGATGACGCTGTCATTTTGATTCTAATAATTGCGATAATAGCCCTTTCTCTCGGCCTTACCTACGAAACAACGTATGATAATATTATCGGAATCATCGCATCAGCGCTCGCCGCGGGGCTCATCTTAGGGAGAAAGCGAAGATAACCCATAATTATAGATCAAGCGGGATAGAAGCCTCTCTGAAAAACAATAAAAAGAAGGAAGACTAGATCATTGCCCGATGTTCAGTGATACAAGAGTTTCTCTTCATATCTCCTTAGATGCTCAGTTGCCTTTTGGGTATCCATGAAGAGGGAGTCAACTCTCTCAACATCCTCGACTGTCACAGAATCGTGCTTCTGAATCTTCGCGTTTTGAGCTGCCAAGCTGAGGAGCTGCACGGCGTATCTAAGGGAAGTCTCCGACCCGATCTTGGTGAGCCTATCCAGGGCGTCATTCTCAATCGTAACCTTCTCTTCTCTCGCCCTGATCCTCAGAATCTCCCTTATGCTCTCTGCGTCGTACTCGTGTGTCGCTATGATGACTGATCTGTCTATCAGGTCTAGGGGGAACCCCATGGGGCTCTTGACATCGGTCCCGCGGATGGTTGTGATGCCTCGATTAGTTGCAAGGATTATTATGGGTACAAGTTCGCTTTCTAACGCCCGGCCGAGAAAACTGAATGCCTCTAGATCTAAGAGGTGACTATCATCGATAAAGAGCACACCTGGATGGATGAAGGCTTTCCCCTCGTCGACGAGCTTCTTGACGGATTCATCAACAGCGGCTCTTACCTCGGGGTCGATCTCCTTAGTCTCTGATCCGCCCAGCAGAAGAGAGAAGAGACCGCCGCCTAAGCGGCGTTGAGCGTTAATCTCATCCATATCGTTTAATGTCAGAGTGTAAACGAATTCCTTCTCCTTCAACACGTCACCGTCAGGCCTCGGAACCTTCTGGCGTGTATCCACATCGTAAGCCTTCCCCTTTGCGCTTTCGAGGCTCAAGCCGAGGTTTGCCACTCTCCCCGTTTCCGCATCGATCTGAATTACGCTTCCCTCAGTTATTCCCTGCTGTATTATTT
>CAZCXS010000167.1:0-3408 GCA_964502685.1 uncultured Candidatus Bathyarchaeia archaeon | reverse complement strand
AGAATTTCGCTGATGCATTTTTGAAGGCGTTGCTTTCCGCTGAATTTGAGCTTCCTCAAGATGGAAGCTCGGTTCTGATCACGGTTGGCGGGGAACGCTTGAAAAAGGAAGTTGTGCCGTTAGCTCGAACACTAAGAGAACTGGGCTTCAAGATTTACGCGACGGAGCATACTGCAGATGCTTTTAGAAAGGCTGGTTTGAATTCGATTACAGTCCTGCATAAGGTTAAGGAGTCTGAGAAGAAGCCTAACATTCTCGATTATCTTGTGAAGAGAAAGATCAACTTGGTTATTAATATACCATCGGATGGTTCCTATGGGAAGGGTGGAATCTGGGAGGATGAGTATATCATCCGTAGACTGGCGGTCGAGTTTAACATTCCGGTTGTAACTACGCTTGAGCTTGCCTCAGCGCTGGTGAGGGCGATAAAATATAGAGCCGCAAGCGAAGCCGTAATAAGGTCGCTCAACGAATATATGGATAGCCTGCCGTTCAAGCTCTGGTAAGGTCAAAAAGTAATTTCTCTTAGGATTTCTTCAGCATTCTTGTAAGTTCTTGAAGGAATATCTTTAAGCAGCTCCTCGAGCTTTACTTGTTTCTGTCCATCTAGCTCGATTAGTCTCCACCCAATTTTTTTCATGATGGTGCTTTTTGTCAATGGATGTTTTATTCGGCTGAGAAGGACTCTAATTGAATCTGTCCCTCTGAGAGTTAAAGGCGGAAATCTCCCGGTCTTGATGAATAAGAGAAAACGGCTTGCATCCTCGAACATGGAAAGGTTGTTGAAAAGCACGTAAACCTCCCTCCTGCCGGACTCTAAAGATTTTACAATACGATGCAGCTCTGATAATTCCCTATTGTTATATTGATAGTAGTACATTCTCGATCCGGAGCCGTGGAGCCTCAGATAAGCAACAGAGCTTGAATAGACGGGCAGAGACCTGAAGGGATCAGTCACGTGAGGAACATCAAGGCTTTCCAGGACATCTCTAAGCCTTTCACGGGTCTCCTCGTTCTCCCAAGATGGTCCTCGGGTCTCCCAGACTACTATTAGTTCCTCTCGTCGGATTCTTTTGAAAAAGCCCTCAGCGTCTTTAAGCATGTTGGGTTTAAACGATGCGGGCGTCTGAATTAGAAGTATCTTAGCCGCCAGGCTACGGCATATAGGTTTCATTACCTCAAAGGCTCCCAACGCATCTTCCACTTTCAATTTGTATTTGTGACTTATGTCCTGATGAGCCTTAACGGTGAATTCAAAATCTTCTGGCGCTTCTTTTCTCCATTTAATTACCGTTGTGATCTTCGGGATCTTATAGAATGTCCTGTTGATCTCGACAAGTCTAAAAGTCTCTTGATACTTCTTCCTTCCAACAGGATAGCCGCAGCAACCAATCTTAATCATGACTGTTTCACCAGCCTTTCACATTTAGGAAGATACTACACTTCGATTATCTTCTTTACTAAGCCATATCACATAGTCAGCTTTATCTGCAAACTCTTCACTGTGGGTCACCGCGATTATCTGCTCGATCGTCTTTAATCTTGAAAGCGATTCAGCCAGCCTATTAATCGACCCATCCTCTCTTCCCAGACTCTCCGTAGGCTCGTCGAGAAGAAGTATTCTAAGCCCATGTCCGGTTCTCCACTGCGTTAAGAGCTGCGCAACTCCAAGTCGATAAGCAAATGCAAGTAGCGTTCTCTCCCCGCCTGAAAGATTCGAAACGCTTCTTTGATAACCAGATGCTCCCATCACAATTGGAGTATAATTCTCATCTATCTTTATCTGTATGGCTGAGCCGTCTGCTCCGGATAGCTCATCTAAGATCTGCTGAACTGTTCTCTCCAGATAGAAGATGAATTCCCTTCTCAGTTTCGGCTGGATGCTTCTGTAGGATTGTCGTATTTCCTGAATGAGTTCTATTACCTTCTTGACCTTTTCAAGCCTAGAAATTTTGCTCTCCGCTGTTTCCAATCTCTCCTTCAAATCGTCGATTCTCTTCGAGATTTCCAGCTTCTGAAGTTCTATGCTCTGCGCTCTGCTTTTAAGACTTGTATATTCCGCAAAGATGGCGTCACGTTGTCTTTGTGTTTCTTCAAGCTTCAAAGCATTAAATTCCTCTATCTGAGAATGCACATAAGCGAGTTCTTCTCTTAACCTACAAATCTCTTCGATAATGCCTCTGACTCTTCTCTGAGAATCTATTAAAATCTTCTGCTCAGATTTCTTCTGTTCCTGAAGGTCTTCCATTCGCATCTTTATCGTTTGAAGATTAGAGATAATCTCGGTTACTAAGTTATTCATATCTTCAAGTCTCCGAACATTCTCCTCAAAATCTTCAAGTCTCCGCTTATTCTCCGAAATCTCATCGTAAAGCCGCTTTATCAGATTGTTCTTGTATTCAAGGCTCAAGTCCTGAAGGCATAAAGGACACTTATTCTCTTCAGCAAGGCTCGATATACGTTGAGTTGCACGTTTAATCTCGCTTCTGATGACTTCCTCTTTGCCTAGGTCTGTTGAGATCTGGTCCTGTAATATCTCCGCGTGTGCCTTCAATTGTTCAATTGTGAGCTGTTTAGGCAGCCCTATCGCTTCAAGTTTCTCTCTATAGGAATCCTCTTGTTCTCTTAAGGAGATCAACAGCCGCTGCAATTTCTCTATCTTTTTTCTTTGTTCATTGATTCCTGCTTCTTGAATTCGCAAGGATTCTTCAGCAGCAGACACTCTCGCCTTAATCTCAGCTTCTCTTCTTCGGAGCTTCTCGTTTCTTTTCCGGACGTTCTCAAGCTCCTGCAGACGTGATGTAATCTCTTGAAGCCTTTTTTCTGTCTCTGAGAGTTTAAGCTTAATGTCTTCTAGTTCAGCCTCCTTCTTCATTATGTCGGAGATTGCTTCGTTATATCTTGCCTTTAGTTCGTCAAGCCTGGTAACATCAGGGTCCCTTTCAAGAGAGCTCTTCTCACTCTCGTACCATCTCATTATCGATCTCAGATTACTCCAAGCTACTTCATAATCAGACAGCTTGAAGAGCTGATCAAGGCTTTTCTGTCTTTCTCCCGGAGTCATGTTTAAAATGTCTTTCAGATGCTCTTGGCGAATCCATATCAACCGGCGGAATATCTCCTTGTCTATGCCTATCGCGGAGAATAATTGCTCAACGACTGCATCGCTCTTTAACTCAGCTATTAGCTTACCGTCTTCAAAAAGCCGAAGCTGATCCATATCTTGAGATATGCGACCTCCACTTCTCTTAAGCGCTCTTATTATAGCGTATTCCTTACCGTTAGCTGAGAATCTTAGGATGACCCTCGCCCTATCCTCTTCTTCTCTAAGTAAATAGTCATAGCTCCGACCTAAAGGTTCACCGAACAATGCGAAGTCAATCGCATAAAGCACGCTTGATTTCCCTG
>CAZCXS010000166.1:0-3410 GCA_964502685.1 uncultured Candidatus Bathyarchaeia archaeon | reverse complement strand
ACCAATACATTCGCGATAGAACTCTACGATTTTTACTCCGCCATAACTGAAAAGCGGAGACCAGAAGTCGACGCAATCGAAGGATACAGAGACATGGCTATACCTTTAGGCTTCTACGAATCAGCCGTGCTGCATGAGCCGGTGAATGTAAGAGACGTGGAACAGCTGCGAGTAGAAGAATATCAAAAAGAGATAAATGAAAAACTCGGCATCTAAACTCAAGACGCATCCTTCTCTTTTCTTCTTTCGTCGATAAAGTTTTTTAATCCGACTCTTCATTTCTAGACGAGAGATACATGGCAGCCGACATCTTCAAAGACATCATAGACAACCTAATGAAGATTCCAGACCCTACGAGAGAAGACGTGAACAAAGTCAAAGTTAGGATAGCCGAAAAATACAGGCTAAGCCGCGTTCCCAGCAACTCGGAGATAATCCGCCATCTCAGCCCAACGCAGAAAGCAAAGCTTCTTAGGGTTCTACGCAGAAAGACCGTGCGAACAGCCTCAGGCGTCACGATCATAGCTGCAATGACGAGGCCTTGGCCGTGCCCTCAAAAGGAGCCGTGCGCCTATTGCCCTGGAGGACCCTCCCAGGGGGTTCCTCAGAGCTACACTGGACATGAACCCGCGGCGATGAGGGGCTGGCAGAATGAGTATGACCCGTTTAGGCAGGTTAGGCAAAGAATAGAGCAATACAAAGTCATAGGGCATACAGTGGACAAGGTTGAGCTCATCATCATGGGGGGAACATTCCCAAGCGCCCCAATAGAATACCAAGAATACTTTGTACAGAGATGTCTCGACGCCATAACGGGGAAGCCTTCAAATTCTCTGGAGGAGGCAAAGAAATTCGCTGAGAGAAGCCGCATCAGAAATGTTGGGATAACCGTTGAGACCCGTCCGGACTGGTCTAAGGAGATCCATGTCGACAGGATGCTGTCCATGGGGGTTACGCGAGTAGAGATAGGCGTTCAAAACGTGTATGATGATATCTATGAGATTGTAAATCGGGGACACAAGGTAAGAGACGTCGTTGAGGCTACAAGGATCCTTAAGGACTCCGGGCTGAAAGTCGTCTACCACATGATGCCGGGGCTCCCCGGTTCAAGCCTCCAACGCGACCTGGAAGGGTTCAAAAAGATCTTCTCTGATCCTGACTTCAAGCCGGATATGCTTAAGATTTATCCATGCCTCGTGATCAAGGGGACAAGACTCTACGAGTGGTGGAGACGAGGCCTCTACAAACCATATACAACAGAAGAGGCTGTCCGCCTTGTCGCCGAAGTAAAGAAGATCGTGCCCGAATGGGTCAGAATCATGCGTGTCCAGAGGGATATCCCAGCATATCTAATCGTCGACGGAGTCTCCAAAAGCAACCTACGCGAATTAGCTCTTAATCACCTTAAAAAGGAGGGGCTTAGATGCAGATGCATCAGATGCAGGGAAGCAGGTCACAGGTGGCTGAGGGATCACGTTAAGCCTGATCCGAGAAGCATAGGGATACAGGTTCAAAGCTATGAAGCCTCCGAGGGAAGGGAATTCTTCATCTCAGCCGAGGACGAAGCGAATGATGTGTTAGTCGGATACCTGCGATTGAGATTTCCATCCGAAAAGGCTCACAGACCTGAAATTTCCGGAGGAAACGCATCTTTAATTCGGGAATTAAGAGTTTGCGGTGAACTTGTTCCCGTAGGCGGATACTCAGAGGAGGCTCTTCAACATAAGGGCTGGGGGAAGAGACTCATCGAGGAGGCTGAGAGGATCAGCCGGGAATATGGATTCGAGAAGATCACGGTGACGAGCGCTTTGGGAACTAAAGAGTACTATCGAAAGCTCGGATACTTCTACGACGGCGTGTACATGAGCAAGAATCTTTAGCATAGTCTAAACATGCTGAGACTCCATCCTCGACTTTTCGGAGGAGTCTCTTCGCTAAGAAAAGGCTTAAATTGACCTCGCCTCATCTATTCGTCGATAGATTCAGATGCGAACGCAATTACGCAGGAGGATCTCTCGAAAGAACCAATAGGAGCTCAATCAGCTTGCAACATATCATGTTGGTGAGGAGGATTCTATGCCGACCGACAAGTATGAGAAAATAAGCGCCTTAGCACGTCGCCGAGGGTTCTTCTGGCCTTCATACGAGATATACGGCGGCGTAAGCGGCTTCATAAACTGGGGGCCGTTAGGCTCAGTGATGAAGAGGAAGATTGAGGATAAATTCAGAGACATCTTTATCCGCCGATTAGGATTGTACGAGATTGAGACCCCCATAATCAGCCCCGAGATCGTCTTCAAGGCTTCCGGTCATCTTCAAAGTTTCAGAGAACCGATGGTGGAATGCAGCAAATGCAGGAGACGCTTTAGAGCTGACCATCTGCTTCAAGAGTTCGCTAAGCTTCCTTCACAGGAGACTGAGAGAATGGGACTCAAAGAGATCAATGAGGCGTTAGAGAAACATGAAATTAGATGCCCAGACTGCGGCGGACCATTAACGGAGCCCAGATATTTTCTGACAATGTTTAAGACGACGATAGGGCCCTACTCAGATGCCGTTGGTTATGGCCGTCCAGAAGCAGCTCAGGGAATCTTCGTGGAATTCAGACGTCTATACGAGCAGGTTCGAGAAAAACTTCCAGTAGGATTCGCCGTGATCGGCCATGCATTGAGGAATGAGATCTCGCCGAGGCAAGGGCCGATGAGGCTGCGGGAATTCACGATAATCGATCTTGAACTCTTTATCGATCCAGACGCGGCGGAATGCCCATTTCTAAAGCAAGTCGAGAATGAGACTTTGAATCTGGTTCTTGCAGAAGAAAGAATCAAAGGATCAGAGAAGCCTGTTAAGTTAACCGTCAGGGAGGCTCTGGATAAAGGAGTCATCAAAATGGAGTGGCAGGCATTTTTCATGGCTTTAGCTAAGCGTTTTCTGATAGAGCTAGGCGTCCCCGAGGAGAAACAGAGGTTCATCGAGAAACTCGAATGGGAGAGGGCTCATTACTCCGTTCAGGGTTTCGACCAAGAAGTCTATCTTGAACGTTGGGGATGGGTCGAGGTCTCCGGATTCAACGATCGAACGGACTTTGACCTGAAGGGACACATGAGAGAAAGCGGAGCAGACATGAGAGTCTTTAAGCTCCAAGAGACGACGAGAATAAGAAAAGAGAGGATCGTTAAACCGGTGATTTCAAAGATCGGGAAAACCTTCAGGGAGGAAACGCCGAGGGTATTAGATCTGCTTTCTAAAGTAGACCCGAAGGAGATCGAGGAGCAATTTGAGAAACAAGGCTTCTTCATGATGGGCAACTTCAAAATTCTGCCGAGTCATGTTCAGTTTGAGGAGAGAGAGATAAAGGAGAGGGGACGCCGCTTTATACCGCATGTTATTGAACCTAGCTTCGGCTCGGA
>CAZCXS010000165.1:0-3413 GCA_964502685.1 uncultured Candidatus Bathyarchaeia archaeon | reverse complement strand
GCCAGCTCAGACTCAGGCAGACCTCTGACTTCCAAGCTTACCTCATAAAATGTCAGGTCTCCCGCGAGCTCCCGCATCATCGAAGCGACAGACTCTTCAAAGATGCTCTTCATCTCCTCTGGGACGCCTGGAAGCATAACCATCCTTATGCCTTCATGCTCTAGGATGACCCCCGGCGCCGTTCCAACGGGGTTCGGCAGCGGCTTCGCGCCCTCGGGCAGTCTCCCCATCTTCACTCTGTGAGGGGTCATCTCGTACTCTTTTATTCGACCCTCCGCGACGTATTGCTCGTATTTCGCCTTTATCATCTTCAGGGCTTCTTCATTCTCTTGAAGCTTCCTGTTCAGCCCTAGAGCAACACCCTCTAAGGTCTTGTCGTCGAATGTTGGTCCTAACCCACCTGTCACAACGATGAAGCATGGCTTACGTTCAACAGTCTCCCTTACGGCAGAAGAGATCTCGTCTAAGTCGTCTCCGACAACCACTATTCTACGTACCTTTAATCCTAGACTTGTAATCCTCTTAGCCAGCCAATGGGCATTCGTATTCAAGGTCTTCCCGATGAGAAGCTCATTCCCAACGCATATTATCTCGACGTTATTCTCCCCAGGCATAATCTCACCGTTAATCTTAACCAGCTAATTAAACTATTCCAGCCGCGGCTGATACTTATCAGTCTTTATGGGACGCTTAAACTTAAAAGCTATGGCTTCTTACAGACTTAGAGAGACACAGAACTCGCAAGGTGGATGTGAACGTTTGATCGACGAGATTCGTAAGATACGTTTAGAGAAAGATGAGGTGGCGATAGCCTGGCTGGGACAGAACTTTTACATTCTGAAGACCCCGGGTGGAACAACAATATCGATTGACCCCTACATGGAGAGAAGCAAAGAAATCCGCTACGTTCATCCAGAACCACCCATCAAACCTGAAGATCTCAAAGTGGACTTCATATTCTGCACCCACGACCACAGAGACCACACTGATCCCGTGTCCCTCCCGATAGTTGCGGAGCACTCCGCAAAGACGGTTTTTCTCGGCCCCGGAGAATCAGCCGACCACCTTATCAGACTCGGCATAGAAAAAAGGAGAATAAGAGCCCTTGAAGCCGGGGCAACATACAGCTTTGAGGACTTCAAAGTTACACCCTACTATTCTGTTCCTCCCGGAGAGGCGAAGACAACCCATCTGGGCTATCTATTCCAAATCAACGGGACAAAGATCTACAATATGGGTGATACGTCTAGAAGCGCCGTGGAGAACGCTTCGGAATTCCTACGCGGAGTAGCTGATGAATCACCGGACATAGCGATGTTCCCGATAATAGGGGATACGCCTGACAGGAGGCCTGAAGATGCCTATCATCTCGCTAAGGCGGTCAAACCGAAGATCGTGATTCCATGCCACTACGACTGCTTCGCCGATAGAACCATAGACCCAGAAAGATTCGTGCAGCTATTCAAAGATGAAGACGAAATAAGACCTGTAGTTATACCTTACAGGGGAATTTATACTTACAGAAAAACCTGTTAGGCTTGTCTATGAAACGGAATTAGGACGGCAATTAAAGGTCGGCTGACTCTGGCAGTCTCTCTTATATGGCTGCATCGGTTCCTAATTTGGGAACACGGCTTTCATATCGAGAATATTCATCATGAAACCTTCAAGCTTACGAAGCTTACGTGCATATCCAGGTACTTTGAGGTCTGATCATTCAAAACCCTGTAACAGTTAAATATCTAAGCATTTATCATGCGTCTGAATTAAGGCCGGTGAGATCTGCCGTATGATCTATAATAATGTGGAGCTACACAACATAGCGGAACTCTTACCGTCTGAAGATGGTAAAGGCAAGATAATCTCTAGAATTCCGAATAGGCTTAGGCTGACCCTAAACCCAAATGCAAAGCTAAGGGCGCTATATGCTGCTGGATGTGAAATCCGGTTTAACTTGGAAGGTGACTCCGCGAGGATTGTGCTCTTCTCCGAGGAACCGTCGATCGCAGAGGTCTTCCAAGGAAACTTCCAGATCTCCTGGCACATCATAGATGCAGAGCCCACAGAGATCGAGGTGAGCCTTCCTCAGAACATCGACTTCCTCAACAAAGTAACAAAGGAGAAACGGCTACCCTTCGATGCCAATCTAACAAGGGTGATTCTACCCTATGCTCCCCGAACGCGGATCATCACCATCGAGGGCGAAACATCCCCGCCGAGAAGAGACCAGACCCCCGAGAGGAGATATCTCGCCTATGGCTCTTCAATCACTCAGGGCGCTAGAAGCTACAGGCCGACCGGTTCCTACGCCATGAGGACCGCGCAGCGCCTAGGCGTCGACCTCTTGAACCTTGGTTTCGGCGGCGGCGCGCACTGTGAACCGCAGATCGCAGATTACATAGCGGAACGGGAAGACTGGGACTTCGCGACGTTGGAGATGGGGATTAACATGGTGAACACGTTCTCAACACAAGAATTTCAGAGGCGGGTTGAATATCTCATCGGGAAAATCGCGAAGGCTCATCCCGATAAATGGGTGTTCTGCATTGATCTATTCACTTTCGCGGCTGATCTTGATCCTTCAGCAAAGAAGCACAGGGAGTTCAGACGAGTCGTCAGAGAAACCGTTGAGAACCTTGATATGCCCAAACTCGTCTACGTTGACGGAAGAACATTGCTTAAGGACATCTCAGGATTAACCTTCGACCTTGTTCATCCAGCGCCATCCGGCATGGAAGAGATCGCGGTTAATCTTTCAAACCTTATACAAGCGAAGATTAAGTGAAACTCAGGCAAACCGAATGACCATCCCTTAAAAACTGAGTGCCCCCTCATCCTTTTGAATCGCGCCCCTATGGGGATGAAAGCAGCAGATTAGGAAAGGTCTACAGTAAATCGCGAGTTAAACCCTAATGCTTCATAGAAACATGGATAGCTAACTAAACCATTCGATGCATCCGGCTCTTCGCGAGATTTACTGCTTCTTCTTTGAAAGCCACCACTGAAGATATTCCTTCCGATATCTCTTCTTCTCTTCCTCTTCAGGACCAGCCCGATTTCTTAATCGATCACGCATCTCCATAAGCTCTTGATGCGAGAGCATTAACCCGCAGCTCTCACACACGTAACGCTTCGTTACGCTGATGTAACGCATCACACCTCCACATTCAGGACAGTAAGGCATATCTCAACCGACCTAAACCGAAAAAATATGATGCACCAAACAAGAAATACCTTTTGGTCAACAGGACAAAAGGCATCCGCACAGGAAAGATCAAAAAATTTTTACAGAAGGGCTCCCTTTCAATCCTTAAGGTCGCCGGGGCTCCCCGCTGCCTGGCCTCCGAAGGCCCAGTAAGGGGTGGCAGAGCGGAAATGCGCTGGACTCGAGATCCAGTGGCTCTTACGAGCCT
>CAZCXS010000164.1:0-3424 GCA_964502685.1 uncultured Candidatus Bathyarchaeia archaeon | reverse complement strand
TGGGCATGACTTATTACAACGGCGTCTAGAGAGTCAATGTCGAATTGACCCGCATCGAAGCGGGGGAACGCTTCAAACGGCTTCGTTGAGCCGGGATTTATCCCACAATCAAGAAGAACCTTGCTCTCCCTTGTCTCCACCAGGATTGCTGAGCGTCCAACCTCCCGCGCTCCGCCTAGCATCGTTATTCTTACATCGCCAACCCCGTAGATGAGGGGTCTGAATATTCTCTCGCCGACGTTCCGTAAGATTCTTTCCCGTTCCTTGCTTCCGGAGTATAGGGAATGACGGACATGGGCTATTATCTTTGACGCCATCGGCGGGCTTCTTAATACGCGTGGTATCCAACGCGTCTTCATAACGATTTCCTGAAGGGTCGTTCCGTTCTTCCCTATGACCAGTCCAGGCCTCTTAGCTTCGATTATGGCCTCGCCCAAGGTGAGATCGAAGAGTATGTTTGTAACTTCCGCCTCCTTTGGGAGAATATTCATTATGATTTTTTTGGCTTCGTTCTCGTTTAGCCTGACCTGCGGATCTGACCTTATGACTATTCTCTTCTTTATTATGCTGACAATATCCGTGATTGCACGGTTATGTGTGATCCGTATCTCAGGCTTCTTCGTATAAATCGCTAGGGAAGGCCCTTCAAATTCAACTCTGGTGATCTCGGCTTCTCTCGGAATGTGTTCTAGTACAGTTCGCCTTATCTCGTCTTGTTTATTGCTGATTGAAGGCATCTTTCTCGGATTCTCTCCTTTTTCCGCATCGACTCAAAGAGCTTCAAGAAGCTTGCTCTTTTCCTCACCGCTCAGTTCGCGATAACCATTCTTGTCGATCACGACAATGTCTAAACTATCACCTGTTCCAACATCCCTCTTCATAGCGGACCGCAAGGCCTGTGTAACTATTGGAAGAGCCTCCTCCAAAGCCAAGTCTTCCTTAAACTTCTCTTCAAGTATCCCATAGGCGATAGGTGAGCCTGAGCCTGTTGCGACATACTTCTCCTCCGTTATGCTTCCAAACGGATCTATTGAGAATAGATGCGGTCCGGAGCTATCGATTCCTCCAATTATTATACGAGCCATGAACGGGAAAAGACGATGTGAAAAGAATAGATTCGCGACAAGACGGGCGGCAGCGCTCACAGGTATAGGTATTCTCCTTTGGAGACGGTACATCCTGGCGTTCGCCTTTAAAGCGGCAACGGTCTTTTGGGCGTCTGCAACTACCCCTGAAATCGTCATTGCAAGATGATCATCTATCTTATGGACTTTCTTTCCCTTCTTATGAACTATGAGAGCCCCCATAGTGACTCTCGTATCTGAAGCTAATATGACTCCTTCTCTGGTTATAGCCCCAACCGTGGTTGTTCCTCTGAATGCTAACTCATCTATTCTTTTCAGCATGCTCATGATTTCTCCGAGAATCACACCCGCTGAATGTAAGCTACTTCAGCCGATAAGAGAGTGAAACACTGGAAGGGATAATAATAAGAAGTTAGATTTAAATCGTTCGGATGATGAATCCGAAAGATTATTCCTAAAGTATCAAATATCCGAAAAAAGAATGCTTAAATCGCTCAGCGTCTACTCCTAGAGTGCATAAAAGAGATGAGAGTTGGTGAGTCTTCATCTCCATCATATGCGTCTTCCGAGAGAGATAGTTGTAGGCGACGGAAGCTTAGGGCTAGTTGCCGACGTTTGTAGATCCCTAGGCTTCTTGAAAAGTGCCTTAGTCATCACTGGACCGATAACCATCCGTGTTGCTGGACAGAAAATTATCGATTCGTTGAGAAACGAAGGACTAGAGGTTCACTGTCACGTTGTTTCATCCAGTTCCGCGACATTAAATGATGTGAAGGAGGCTGAAGAAAAGATAAAGGAATCTCGGCCTCAAGTCGTCTTCGGAGTTGGCGGCGGAACTAAGATCGATATTGCTAAGCTAAGCTCAGCTCATCAAAACGTGCCATTCATAAGCGTTCCAACAACAGCATCACATGACAGTATGGCCAGCCCTTTCGCTTCGATAAAGGGGACAGGGAGGCCCTACTCGATTAAGGCTCAGTCTCCCATGGCCGTTATAGCTGATACATCAGTCATAATGGATGCGCCTTACCGTTTCACTGCAAGCGGCTGCGGAGATGTCATATCGAAGATTACTTCAACCCGCGACTGGAAATTGGCGCATGAAAAAAGGGAGGAGTATTACGCCCAGTATTCCTCCAGCCTAGCTTTGATGAGCGCAGAGCATGTAATAGAGAATGCAGATCTCATTAGGCCGGGATCTGAGGAAGGTATAAGAGTTCTACTTGAGGCTTTGGTAAGCTGCGGCGTATCGATGTGCGTAGCTGGAACCAGCAGGCCTTGCAGCGGATCAGAACATCTCTTCAGTCATGCCCTAGATTTAATAGCGCCAAAGCATGCGTTGCACGGGGAGCAATGCGGATTGGGAACGATAATGATGGCTGCGCTTCATGAGATAGACTGGGAGACCGTGCGGGATACCTTAAGGAGGGTTGGAGCTCCCACCAATGCTGAGGAGATCGGGATAGATGAGAAGTACATCATTGAAGCTTTGGTGAAGGCTAGGGAAATCCGACCTGAGAGATATACGATTCTGAATGAAAAGCCATTAACACATAAATCCGCCAGACTATTAGCCAAGAAGACCGAGGTCATAAGTTGAAGCCTAACACCGTAGGTTGAATCGCAGAATTTATTAGATGGCAGGTTCATCCGTTAACCTTAAAACCCCTTGATGTGTTGTTATTTTTGTTCGAGGTGAAAAGATTGGTCAAAGTCAATGATTATGAAGTCCGAGAGGGACTTTACTACTCGAAGGAGTGGACATGGGTCAAATTAGAGGATGGAAAAGCCCGTATTGGAATCACAGATTATGCGCAGAAACAGCTGAGAGAGGTAGTCTTCGCTGAGCTTCCAAGCGTCGGAGACGAGGTAGTTAAGGGTGAACCGTTTGGGACTGTGGAATCAGTAAAATCAGTATCGGATCTTGTAGCCCCCTTAAGCGGAGAAATAGTAGAGGTTAACGAGGAGGTTGTTGATAATCCGCAGATCATTAATGAAGACCCGTATGGGCAGGGCTGGCTTATAGTGGTGTCCCCCAGTAATCTCGATGAAGACCTCAAGACTCTGATGAATTACGAGGAATCCGTTGAGTGGCACAAAGAACTTGCCAAAGAAAGCTAGGAAGCCTCTTAATTTTCCCATCACATTTTCGAAGCAGAGTCTAGATGGCGATGAAGCCTCAAAGACTATTTCTCTCATCAATTTTTCATTTTTAGTAACAACAGCTAGCAGCTTTCAGTGACTGACTTAATTCGCGTTTTGCGTTTTTCCTTAAAAGATAAATACGAGTAGTCGTAATTTACTTTGATAAGCGTCGTAAAAAGTGATCGATTTGAGCG
>CAZCXS010000163.1:0-3429 GCA_964502685.1 uncultured Candidatus Bathyarchaeia archaeon | reverse complement strand
GTTCAAATAACCGGGTAAACGTTAAAGAGATTTGTAATCTCATGTTTTAAAACGCGTTTTCGCGCTTCCTATAAAAGTTCTTGCATTGTCGTATTTCGAATCTTGACTCGAAATCAGAAAAAGATTCGTTTTTGTTTCTATATGCCTTCTTCAAGTCTCAAAAGAATTTCTGATATTGTGCTTTCAGCTCGTTCTTTTATGCGATTATACTCATCGAGTAATCTCCGTCGAGCATCAGCGGAGATTTCTCCACGTCTGAACCTTGCCTCCACGCGTTCAATATCCGCGTTCAAAGTTTCAATCTCAGCCTCAGCAGTTTCAAGCTCCCTCAACATGTCTTTATACTGATCAGACATAGTGATTATCTGATCCTTAAGCTCTGCCAATCTCCTATTCAACGCTGATAATCTCTGCTCCAAGGATCTCCTTCTAAGCCTTAATCTTCTCCGTGAGAGTTTGCCGCTTCTGAATTTTCTCTGTAAGGACTCAAGCTCCGAGGAGAGTCTCCTCTTTTCCTCATAAACCTCAACGAACTTTCTCAATGTGCTGATGGAGACGGGCGTGACGACGGCTGCGGGATGCAGAAGCCTTCTGATAAAGAAGAACGCTGCGCCAGCTAAAGCGATTACAGCGGTCCAGATCATAGGTTTGAGGACTCCCCAGAGAATGATGTATTGATACTCCAAGGTTACATGGGGATAATGAAACTCGACTAGATCATTCTCCGTCATGATTACCTTTGTGGATAATCCTTGCTTCTCGACTTTGTAATGAGCGTTTGAGAAGCTCCTCATCTCAGCTCCTTCAGGTAGAGAGATGATCAGTGAAAACTTTTTTACAAACCAGTTTTCAGGCTTGACTAGATCCAGCTCCAGCGTGTAATCCTGCCAACTTTTTCTGCTGATATATCTGCTGGATGGAAGCCCATATGTTATTAGAAATTCGTTTCTTTCCCCCGGCTTCAATGTTCTTCTCAGCGTAATGGTGACTTGAATGTGATCCTTCTGAACAGATGTGACTATCGCAACATTAGAATAATCCTCATAGGCGTCTCGAACAGAAATGTTGCTGGCGTTAGCCGGCAGGTTAAACGTCATTCGATAAAATTCTTCTGATCGATTATTAAAGATCAAATAATAATCACCGCCTGAGATTCCGCCCCAAGCATCTATGGTGATCTCCCTTCTCCACTCATCTATCACGAAGGTCTTATTCTCCTCTAAGTCAAAGATTCTAACCTTCGATGCCGAGGATGCCTCAGCGATCTGCGAGTTGTATGCAGTTCCGCAGGCAAGGTTCATCTTTAAGCTAGCGGAGATCAAGAGCGCCAATATAATCACGTGCAGGATCCTTCTATCAAGATGTATCATATCCAACCTTATATCATCCCTAGACAGCTAGGCTAATGGATGCTTTGAAAAGTATGTTAATTTCCATCTTTTAAGTATGTCTCTTCGGAATAGCTATCAACATGGTTAGCGTGATCAAATTAAGGGAGATTCAGTTGTTGATGAGATCTGTTTTTAATACTTTGCACCCGTCATGTGTGAGACACTTGGGCTAAATCGATGATCGGAAAGAAGCGTTGAAAAAGCAGACACGATCTTCCTTGCGGGACCTTCAAGAGACATCGACACCGCCATAACCACCAAATCATCTCGAGGCTTCGCTTGAGTGAAGATGAGAGAAGTAATATACATGCCTAGATAGCCGGGGCTAGAATCCGGCCTGCTTAAGGTAGTATCCATCCTCTTTTTTAGATCCGAAGCTTCTTACTCCCTTCTCCTTGAGTTGCCTTCTCAGCTGAGAAGCATATCTTTCACTGATTTCTTTTCTTCGTTCAAGATAGTCGATTATCTCGTTTGCCTGCTCATCATTATCGCATCTTCTCAGAAAATCTATCACATCTGGATTGTATCCCCGGAATATTCCTGAAACGGTTTTTTCTCCAGCCTCAATATCCGACCTGACGGATGTGATGGTTACTTTATTGTCTTCATTACTCATCTCTCTAGCCAGATTGGGAAACATCCTTTTGAATCGTTCTTTGTCGATCTCCATGAATGTACATCGCCTAAACAGATCTTTTAGCTCAAGTTAATGTTAGCGTTTCAACGTTAAAAGATTACTGGACTGCAGATTGCGATTCTTCAATTATAAAAACGCCACGCAGCATTTTTGTGTGATGTCATTCAACTTGTATAGACGCGCATGGGAATACCGCCACGTTTATTCCATCCTTGTAGCGCCGCTCAAGCTCCTCGATCACTTCTTCCCAGCTCCTCAAAAGATCCGTCTCTCCTTCTGGAAATATCTGGCGTATATCCCTTCTATTCAAGTTAGGAGACAGGATTAGTAACCTCCTCTTTGAGGCCTGCGTACGCATAAAATATCTTTTCAGCCAGGACCTTTCCGGCGGAACCCAAAGCCTACCGCCCATTTGATAAAGAGCATGAAAGCCCCTTCCTTCAGAGCATGCAGCTAAAAGAACAGTCACAACATCCTCTTTGGAGGATCGCCTCATCATCCATAGGCCTTTGACTATCTGAAACATTTCAGTATCAAGAGGATAAGCATTCGTAACGAAGACATCCACGTCCCTTGGCACCTCAGTTTTGTACACTCTACGCGCAATCTTGACGCCTTCACGATGGGCTTTAACCATATCTCCAACGAAAACGCCGGCTATCTCTCGTCTAGAATTCACCACCACATTTACAATTACATCTAGACCTGCCTTACGAGCCGCCTCTTCGATGTCAGCTCTGTTCTCGTTTTTTTCTATGACGCCGTGACCTGCTCCTGGGATGTTCCTGTGATTCGCCTCGATCGTATCCATTCCCGCCACACCGGGTAAAATGATCTTGCCGCCTCCGCCGAACCCTGCGCCGCCGTGGGGATAGATTCCCCCTACGCCTATCCTCAAATCGCTTTCAGCAACAAACCTATTCACGTATATCGGGGTGCCCCGGGAGGTTTGCCCCATATATTTGAGATTATCATACGGGTTGTGACTGAAGATTTCAAATCTCGAAGCGATCTCCTCGCCTAGCTTTTTAATCAAGTCCTCCCGAGTCTACGGCCTATGAGCCGCTGTTGCTACTATAATTTTAATATTATCCTCATCTACGCCGCCGGCTTCGAGTTCCTTGATTATATAGGGCATTAGCCTGCCTACCGGCGTCGGCCTAGAAATATCATCAACAATTAATACCACATCCTCCTTCCCCTCAGCTAAATCCGCTATTCTCTTGGTGCCTATCGGATTCCTAAAGGCTAAACCTATCTCTTCGTCTCTCAAGGGCGGGGCGTCGACGGGTTGAGCCACGGTGACTCTCCATCCGTCGGGAAAATCCAATGAGATTTCATAATCACCATACCATGAAGCATACGGAACCTTTACTTTCAAGACCACATGCCCGCCATAAA
>CAZCXS010000162.1:0-3435 GCA_964502685.1 uncultured Candidatus Bathyarchaeia archaeon | reverse complement strand
CGGTTTGTATGAAAGAAGAATGCTATTCTCATCAGAAAAACAAAAACTTTTCTTCTATTTTTAGCGAATTTTGAATAAATAACCCTTTAACTATCCCTGGACGCCGGAGACCTTTTTCTTTCGGAGGATTTGGGTGACGACTGTTCCGCTGGGTATTAGAATCTCTTCTTCCCCGTTATCCAAGACGAGATGCATGAGTCTTATCTCCTTAACGATCCCTGTCTGCCCTGCCACAGTCACAGTTTCTCCATATGAGAATGGACGTGTAATCAGGAGGAATACCCCCGCGATCACGTGAGTCATGATCGTCTGAGAAGCAAAGCCCACCACCATCCCTCCGAAGGAGCCCATGGTTAAGGCTGCAGCTGGACTCACATTAAATATTGAGCCCACTAGTCCCAGTAGGATGGCGATGCCGGAGATCTTGGTTAAGCTCTTGATTGCCGCCGCTGTGGGACGATCAGCAACCCTCACCGTGTAGGTGTAAACTATCGCGCTTACAGCATTAAGCACAAAATATCCAAATATGAAAACTAGGGCTGCTCGTGCGTAGACGAGAAAGGGCTTTAAAAGCTCAAGCGCATCGCTATAGGGCTGCAGAAACGTCGGAATCCCAGTGAAGGGAGCTTCTCCAAAGATGAAGTTCATAACGGATAAGGAAACTATGAGAATCATTATGTATAAAATCGTCTTGAAGCTGCCGCGGCGAATGCTCTGTATCTTTTCGCTTATCTCGTTGACACTTGAAGGCACCTTCAATAACACCTCGATTAGTAAGGGAGAAACCATGTAAATAATATTTACGAAGCATGCATCTTCGAATTTTTTTAGCATGCTCGTACTAGAGTAGAAAAGAAAAGCATCCGGTCAACTTTTACCTTTTAGATGCCTTGTGCAGACACAATTACCCAGATGATCTAAACCGGCCTTAAAAGTAGGAAAACCTAAATCAGAACGACTTGCTGTGGTCTACGCCATGAAGAACGCGTACCTTAGGATTTTACGTACCTCGCTTTCCACGTATCCCTCAAGATTCCGTGCAATATCAAGAGCAGAAATAACCCCGTAGAGAATGCCTTTTCTAACAACAGCAAGCCTCCGAATCTTATGCTTATCCATGATCTTCGCCGCGGTCACTAGATCCGCGTCAGGATCAACCTCGATTAAAGGTGTTGACATTACTTCGCTGACCTTTACTTTCCTCGGGTTAAGCCCCTTCGCAACAACCTTATAAGTGATGTCCCTCTCAGTCACCATGCCAACAGGCTTACATTGCCTGAGAACAATCGCGCATCCCTTGCCTTTCTCGCTTATCCTGGCAGCTGCCTCGGCGATGGAAACGCTCTCATCAACGGTGACTATCTCCTCATCCATGGCATCTACTACCTTCAAAACTCCCACCGCAAATCAAATCCTCATCTAATCTCATACTACTTGCTTATCTAAATAAATGATTTTACATGAAAGGTGAGATAAAGAGCCTTTTTATCTTGATCCTATTTAATGATTCTATGCGGTTGATCTTCCCCTATTCCTTACGCCAGTATACTTTTTCAGCTGCGGAGAACAAAAGAAAAATCCTATTTCATAGCATCTAGAATGTCCATTATCTCTGAGAGCCTGTCTATCGTGTATTTAGCTCTAGCCTCTGGTACCTTAGGCTTCTCAGCCGAAGAATCTCCCCTTCTCAGCCGGATTGTCACTAGCCCCGCTTTATTAGCATACAGGATTCCCCTATTAGGTTTGCTGCTTACATAGACTGCCTCTTCAGGCTTGACGTTCAATCTGCGAGTTCCCTCAAGGAATTGATCGATGCTTAGCTCTTCAGTCCCCAGGTCTTCGGATATTAGAACAGAATGGAAGATGTGATCGACGCCTAGCTGTATCAGCTTTTGCCATTCCTTTACGGATCTTCCCTCAGCTACAACGCCGAGCTTATAACCTAAATCGCGCAGTTTAATAAGGGTCGGAACAGCATCTGAAAAGGGCTTGAGATATACCTGGCTTGTCTCTCGGTAAGCAACTACGCCGGCTGCTATCACTCTGGGATTCCATTTAAGTCCTAGGCGCTCCAGGAGCTTGTCAAAATGTTTCGTATAGTGCGGGCCGTAATCCTTAACGATCTCCTCGAGCATTTTATAGCCTATCTCCAGGTCTACGGGGAGACCTGCCTCGTTCATCGCTCTTATAGCGTTTAAACGCGCCATCCTCATCTGAAGAGAAGAATCATACAGTGTGTCTTCGATATCGAACAGTATAGCCTTTATCTTCATTCTTCACCTCACCACCTTTGTGAGTTTTTCAGGTTTATCAGGATTTAACCCTTTAGCCAGGGATGTGTAATATGCAAATAGCTGAAGAGGAAGAACATACAAGATCGGAGAGAATACCCTCTGCAGCCCCGATGAAACAAGGAATGTCTCATCTGAATTCTCGGATAATCGCGCGGCGCTGGATGATTCCTCGGAAATGAAGATTACTGAGGCTCCGAAACTTCTTAAGCTGTCGCCTAACCTAACGGCGTCTTCAATCTCGTCAGGTGATGCGATAATGATCATAAGCGTCCTCTCGTCAACCAGCCTCATCGGCCCGTGGAGGAACTCCCTAGTTGCAAACCCTTCTGCGAAGGTTCTACATGTCTCCTTTAGCTTCAAGGCACCTTCCAAAGCCGTAGCATAGTTCGGGCCGCTTCCTAAGAGGAAGATAGCATGCTTATCCTTGAATCTCTCTGCCGCTTCTCGTATTTGAGACTCCAAAGATCTTAATGTATCTTCAAGAACTTGAGGAGCCCTGTTGAGGCTCTCTTTCATCTCTTCAAATTCTTTGACTTCCCTTCTTTTTAGAGCAAGGTCCACTGAGAACATGAATATGGATAGTAGCTGTGTGACGTAAGTCTTAGTCGCTGGGATCGCAAGTTCTCTGCCTGATCTGGGGAAGATATAGTAATCCGCCTTTTTTGCGAGTGTGCTACCAAGCGTATTAGTAACCGCGAGAAGGGAGATGCCTCTCTGCGAAGCAGCCTCAGCCGCTTGAAGGACATCTGAGCTCTCCCCAGATTGAGATATTGTCATCAGCAGAGTCTTCCTCGAAATATTTGGGGGAACCCAGCGGTGGAACTCTGATGCTGGCAGCGCTGTTGCCATAAGCCCCGTCAAGTTTGATAGGGCATATTGACTCGCAAGTCCAGCGTGGTAGCTCGTTCCGCTTCCTGTGATGTAGATGATCTCGTAGTTTTCGGAGTTGATTTTAGATGCAATTCTTTGTATTCTTTCCTGCTCCAGACTTATTGTTCTTCTTAATACCTCAGGCTCCTCAAAGATCTCCCTTAACATATGATGAGGAAAAGTCTTTGAGATCATTAATATTCCACGAGGAGGGGAAATTCTATGCGTAGTAGATGAGCTCTTCTCTTTCCAGCCTTCTATGCAGCTTCTC
>CAZCXS010000161.1:0-3452 GCA_964502685.1 uncultured Candidatus Bathyarchaeia archaeon | reverse complement strand
GGGATGACTTGTTCTTTCTGTTTGGATGGCCCCCGAGCCCACGACGGCTTTCCCAGTATCCAAACTTCCGGCTTGCGGCTTCGCGCCTCAATAATCCCTATTGGAAGCGGGATGTTCAGAAAAATTATGATCAGAAGCAACGTGAAAAAGAACTTTCTCATTAGCAATTCTCCCTAGCTCGTTTCTTTATCTTCATGATATTTAAGCTTTCTATCATACGTGTATTCGTGGATTTGCTTATCGCGTAAAGAAATGTTTAAACTCGGCGAAGGCGAAGTATTTAGAAGAGCACGGCTTGAAGGATGGAGAAAGATGTCGTACAAGCAGCGTTCAATAGTCTGTCCTAAATGCGGCTATCAATTCGATATCCTTTATGCAAGGGCGATTTCATGCCAAGGATGTCAGAGGCTATCTTCCAATCTCAGCTGCGAATTTGTTCGATGTCCGAATTGCGATCACGAGTTCCCCGTCCCTCAAAGCGCAACCCGAGCTGTGGAGGCCCTGAGAAGATGGCGCCCCAGACGCATTGATTATGCCTTCTAATAGGGTTGTTTAGAAAATCAGACGTAAATTCTCTTCGCGAGTATCCCATGAAAAGGATAAATCTCCTGATTATTCCTTAATTTGCCGTGAGTGATCGATTTGAGAAACCCCTCCGGTCGAAGAATCGACTTGATAATTAAGACGCCTATAGGAATGGAGAATGTTGCGGCTTCCAGGATAGAGGAGCTGGGCTTCGAAGGGAACATTGATCCGAAGCCTTCTGGTTATCCGGGAATCGTAACCGTCACTCTGCATAACGAGAACGAGAAGCTGAGCATCGCAGAGAAAATCGAAAGGGAGATCCCTGAGGCTGAGCGGGTTCTGGTTTCCAGAATAAGCACAGCGGCGACTATTGAGAGCATTGTCGATGCGGCGGTGAAAGCGGCGTCTGAGACCCTAGGTAGCGGAGTTACGTTCGCTGTTAGAACCGTGCGGAGGGGACGCCACCCCTATACAAGCGTGGATGTTAATTACAAGGTCGGCTCAGCTATTCTTGAGAGAATAGACGCGGCTGTAAATCTCGATCACCCCGAGAAGATCGTCTGGATCGAGATCATCGATGACCAGGCTGCTGTTGGAATCCTCGACGGTGCAGATGTCTGGAAGAAGATGAGACCAGGCAAACGGGAGATTAGAACATTCTTCTCTAAGGCCTCCGTAATACAGATGCCTTACCTCGGAGATATGAAGCCCGCGAGATCTATGGGTTCAAGAATTGGAAGAGCGGTCCAGATGTTTGAAGTGGGGGAGTTCGTCATAGCCACATTAGGGGCATGTGACGCTAGGCAGCTGGGATGGTTTATGAACGGGATCTTTGAAGGTATCGATTCGAGATACAGGATTCAACGTAGAACCTACTCGCATAAGCCGAGACGTGTGAAGGTTCTTATTCATGATATATACCAGCTCATCCGGGATCGAAGATCCGAGCCGAAGATAATATTCGAGCCTGAGGGGGAAAGCTTCTCTAAGGCAGCCAACAAAATAGCGGATCTCTTCCTGAAGAAAGAGGGGCGGATCAATCTTCTATTCGGATCAAGGGAAGGCATCCCAAAAGGGCTCTTCAGATTCGCGGATCTCATAGTTGATCTCTGCCCTGGAGTAACCCTCTCAACGGAGTATGCCGCCTCATCCGCCCTTATCGGGATATCCTTCGCGCTTCAAAACGTTGTGGAGACCCTTTAGTCAGGAACAACGCGGCATCCATCATGCGTCTGATCTATCGATGAGCATTAATGCTTATCTTTACCATCTTCAACCTTGATATGAGGGGAACAATTTGACATATCACCCGGAACGGCTAATAAAGGAGCTAGACGAGATCGCGCAGAGCCTCCGGCTGGACGTTATAGAGATGATCCATAGGAGGCAAGCTGGTCATCCCGGCGGATCCTTATCTGCAGCCGAGATCATCACAGCCCTCGTATTCCATCATCTCAGAATTGACCCGAAAAGACCCGACTGGGAGGAGCGGGATCGATTCATACTGAGCAAGGGGCACGCCTGCTCGCTTCTTTACGCTGCTCTTGCAAGACGAGGATTCTTTCCCAGGGAGGAGCTTCAGACATGGGGTCACATAGGCAGCCGCCTTCAAGGTCACCCTGACAGGCTTAAGACGCCTGGTGTGGATATGACGACGGGAATGGAGGGGCATGGGATCGCTGTCGGAGCTGGGTTGTGCTTGGCCGCCCGGATTAAGAATCTCAGATACGAAGTTTATGTGCTTGTGGGTGATGGGGAGTGTCAGTGCGGCGTTCTTTGGGAGGGGGCGATGATAGCGAGCAAGTATCGGCTGTCTGAGCTAACTGTGATTGTGGATCATAATCATGTGCAGTTAGACGGACCGGTGCATGAGATTCTGCCGTTGGATTCCTTAGCCGATAAGTGGAGGGCGTTCAACTTTGCTACTATTGAGATAAACGGGAATAACATGAGGGAAGTCTTGGATGCCCTTGACATGGCTAGGGAGATACGTAACAAGCCCACAGCGATAGTAGCCCACACAACGAAGGGAAGAGGCGTATCGTTCATGGAGAATAAATCCGCGTGGCATGGAAGGCCGCCGAATGATGAAGAGTATGCCAGGGCTGTTTCAGAGCTGAAGAGGAGGCTTCCAAGATGATGAAGGGGAAGGCGTCAATTCGAAAAGCGTATGGACAGGCTCTCGCCGATTATGGCGCTGAGAACCCCGATGTCGCAGTCGTAGTTGCGGATGTCTCATCATCCGTTCAGACAGGCTTCTTTGCTGAAAGGTTTCCAGAGAGATTCTTCAACGTAGGCATCACTGAACAAGCGATGGTTGATGTCGCTGCGGGACTTGCGCTGGGCGGGATGATTCCCTTCGCGAATACGTTCGCTGTTCTCTTTCTAAGAGCAGCCGAGCAGATACGGACATGCGTTGCCTACGCTAAGACTAACGTTAAGATAGTCGGCTCGTATTCTGGGCTTTCAAACTTCAAGGATGGACCGACGCATCACGTTGAATGCGACATCGCGGTTATGCGGGCTATGCCGAACATGACGGTTGTTGAGGCGGCTGACGCTGTGGAAGCAAGAAAGATTGTGCCTGCGGTAGCCGAGCACGAGGGACCCGTGTATCTGAGGCTCAGCCGATCCGATGTGCCCATCCTGTTCGATGAGAGCTACGAGGTGAAGATCGGGAAGGGGACGGTTCTACGCGATGGAGACGATGTAGCTCTAATAGCAAGCGGGGTGATGGTCTCCCGATGCTTGGAGGCAGCAGAGAAACTCACAGAGGATGGGATAGACGCCTGCGTAGTCAACATGTCCTCGATTAAACCCTTAGATGTCGATTTGGTCTGGAAACTCGCGAAGGAGACGGGGGCCATCGTCACGGCGGAGGATCACTCCATCATTGGGGGATTAGGCGGGGCGGTTGCGGAGGCATT
>CAZCXS010000160.1:0-3473 GCA_964502685.1 uncultured Candidatus Bathyarchaeia archaeon | reverse complement strand
AGGAGAGGAAGATCGGAGACGACAAGATGGTCTTCATCGAAGGCTGCAAAGACCCACGTTCCGTTGCGATTCTCGTCCGCGGAGGAACAGAACGCATCGTAGATGAGGCTGAACGTTCAATCCACGATGCCCTCTGCGTCGTCAGAGACGTCGTCCAGGAGCCGAAGATACTCGCAGGCGGAGGAGCCCCAGAGATCGAAGTCTCCAAGGCTCTTCGAGAATTCGCCGAGTCCCTTCCGGGACGCGAACAATTAGCCGTTCAAAGCTTCGCTGAAGCCATAGAAACAGTCCCAGTCACGCTTGCGGAGAACGCAGGCCTAGACCCAATAGATATACTCTCCGATCTGAGGGCAAGCCACGAAAAGGGTCAGACATGGGCAGGCGTAGACGTCTTCGAAGGAAAAGTCAGCGACATGGAGAAGCTTGAAGTCTACGAGCCCCTCGCGGTTAAGAAGCAAGTCATAAAGTCAGCGACGGAAGCGGCGACGATGATACTGAAGATAGACGACGTCATCGCGGCTGGAAAGATGAAGCCGCCGAAGACGAAGGGCGCTGAAGGCTACGGCGAGACGCCTCCACCGGAGTACTAATCACCCATATTTTTTTCGATTTTTGTTTTTTATATGCGGCATCTAGGGCAATTTTCCAGAGTCTTCATCTTATTTAAAGAAAAAGAGCATAATTAGATGTGCATTTCTGCTCGTTAATGTACATAAATGCACGTGCTTTATAAATGAAAATTTTTTCCCAAGGCATGAAGCGAAATCCCAGCCTATATAAACTATTTAAAGAAAAAAATTCTGCAAACCGAAAGGCATGATTTTTCTTAGTGATAAAATAAATGTAAAGCCCGAATGGTTTACTCATAGAACCAGTCTACCGGTATTATCTTCAATTTCAGAGACCGATGGTCACAATAATACGTTATTAACGCCTCATCATCAACGAAGGTTACGCTTGGATACGCATAGGTCTGACGCTCATCCGCCTCTATATTCTTGAAGTTCCTCCAAGTCTGCCCCTCATCGCATGAAATCGCCGCGGTTAAGGGGACTCTTCTCGGACCGGAAGTGTGATTCCAAATCATAAGCAAGTCTCCAGTCTTAGGGATACGCTTTATCGTCTGCGGTGAGCGGGGTGAGACGATTCCCATCGATTCAGGCTTAGACCAAGTTTCACCGCCGTCAAGGGAATAGGCTCTGTAAACGTAGCCCAAGCTTGTCCTCATCCACATCATAACCCTTCCATCCTCAAGTTCGATGACCCCAGGCTCCTCAGCCGTAGAATCAGGCAAAAGCGAAACCTCATCCCTGCTCTTGTACCAGGTTCTACCGTTATCATCTGAATAAAAACACAGCGAGACAAGCTTGGAGCCCACATGAATGTTTGGGACGAAAGCGGCTGGAAGAAGAATCCTCCCATCTGAGAGCTGCACTGCCCTATCATTGTTAAGCGTAAAGTATCCCGGATGAAACTTCGCAATTGGAACAATCTCGCTCCAAGATCTACCTTCATCAAAGGACTTCCTCATGTACGGGTGGCAATCAAACCCTGAATTCTTCACACAGAAGAAGAACGCTATCTCCCCGCTTTTCAGCCTAAGAAAATCAGCTTCCATGACATTCATGACGCCGATATTCTCCTGTATTGTGAACGGCTCACCCCAGCTTCGACCCTTATCATCAGAGATCCTCCCAGCGATCCTCGCAGGAGAAAAATCGCTCCCACCGTAATAGTAGAATTCAGTCCATCCTAAAAGGAGACGCCCATCCTTTAGCTCTATTATATCCGCCTCCGTGTTTCTCGGATTCTTCTCAGATGAGGGGCAAACGATTAAGTCGAATATTCCCCTTTCAGCCATTATCCTCTTACCATCCAGAAATACAGAGAGGCAAACGATTAAAAATTGTTACCTAAAGATGAATTTCTCAATATCCCATGAGCATTTACATTCCAGAAGCAGCCATCAACGTCGTTTAAGAAAACTATGGAAACAATCCGAAGAAGAATCTCAAAATTCGATGCAAAAAGCAATCAACAAAATAAATAAAAAGTTTAAGAGGCGTTCTTAGTCAAATTCCGACTCGCTTTCCTCTTCCTTCTCTGGGCCTTTGCCTTTCTCCTCTTCTGGCTTTGATGCAGCTATGACATCGTCGATCCTCAATATCATAGCAGCAGCTTCAGCAGCCGACTTTACCGCCTGCTCCTTTACGCTTAGCGGTTCGATGACACCTTTGTCCCACATATTAGCAACCTTGCCTTCGAAGACGTCGACGCCCATCAGGTGGCCGTCCTTCTTCTCATGGGCAGCTCTCAGCTCCACCATTATGTCAATCTGCTCAAGACCAGCGTTCTCAGCCAAAGTTTTCGGAATAGTCTCCACCGCCTCTGCGAAAGCCTCAATGGCGAGCTGCTCTCTCCCGCCGACCTGGACCGCGTATTTGCGAAGTTCCTTGGCTACTTCAGCTTCCACCGCCCCTCCGCCTACAACAATCTTGTTCTTCTCGAACACATCCGCCACGACTGACAGAGCGTCATGCATCGCCCTCTCAGCCTCATCAACCATCCTCTCGAGGCCAGCGCGAATGAGAACTGACACCGACTTCGGGTCTTTGCAGCCTTCGATGAAGACCATCTTGTCGTCTCCGATCTTCCTCTCCTCAACGAGCTCAGCATAACCGAGATCCTCAGGCTTCAAATCCTCAATATTAGTAACAATCCTCCCACCAGTCGCCCTGGAGAGCTTCTCCATGTCAGACTCCTTGGCTCTGCGAACAGCGAGTATGCCCTCCTTCGCTAGGAAGTGCTGAGCCATATCATCAATACCCTTCTGACAGATAAGAACATTCGCACCTGTCTTCTTTATCTTTTCAACCATCTCCCTGAGCATCGTCGTCTCCTGATCTAGGAATGCCTTCATCTGCGAAGGATCGCGGATCCTTATCTCCGCGCTGAACTCTGTCTTCTCGACCTCTAATGGACAGTTAAGCAACGCAATCTTAGCCTTCTCAACACGCTTCGGCATACCAGAATGAACGACTTCCTTGTCGAGTATGACTCCCCTGACGAGCTCGGTGTCGTGGAGGCTCTTCCCCTCCTTCTTGATTATCTGCACATTGTCGACATCAGCAACCCAGCGATCTCCACGTTTCTCCGCTATCTGCTTCACGGCCTCAATCGCTATCTCGGCCAGGTGTTCCCTAGCTGTGCCGACGGCCTTGCTCCCCATGGAGGTGATTGCGACCTTCTTAAGCGTCTCCTTATCATCGAGATCGACGGCCACACCTATCTTTTCCATGACCTCCATTGCTTTCTTAGCGGCTTTTCTGTATCCGCTGACTATTATTGTCGGATGAATATTCTGATCTAGCAGTTCCTCCGCTTTCTTAAGCAGCTCGCCGGCTAGGACGACGGATGTTGTTGTTCCATCCCCGACCTCGTCGTCCTGTGTCTTGGCGACCTCAACCATCATC
>CAZCXS010000159.1:0-3473 GCA_964502685.1 uncultured Candidatus Bathyarchaeia archaeon | reverse complement strand
ATAGACATTATGGAACCTTAGATGTTAGGGAGCTGAGGAGACTCAGACGTTGATGCTCATGCAGATGCTGAGCATCTTGATCATATCCACTCTGAGTACTCCTATGATCGGTCTAATAGGGAAGAGGATGAGACGTGAAAGGTTTCTCGTATCTGTATTTGCCATCTCGGTTCTTCTATGCGTCCTCGCGCTGAGCGTCATGTCTTTTCTGGACCTTATTCATGGAGATGTGGTATTGGCGGCTTTCACTGATCTTCCCTCTCCGGAGAGACCGACCATCAGAGCTGATCTGCTATCGGTTTACATGGCCGTGATCTATCTGGGAATATGCCTATTGGCTTTGCTGTTCTCAGCCAAGATTGTTGCCAGAAGCAGAATCACCGCTTATTTTTCTGTTATTCTAGGGATGGTAACCAGCATGGTCGGCGTAGTCTTCTCCGAGGATTTCTTCACCCTCTTCGTTTTCTGGGAGGCTATGTGCCTCTGCTCTTATGCCCTAGTCTCCTTTGATAAAGAAAGAAAAGAGGCGGTTGAGGCCGGCTACAAGTATCTGGTTATGAGCGGCGCCGGAGCCGTAACTATTCTTTTCGCCTTGTCATTTCTTTACGGGCTAACAGGAACCCTAAATTTTCAGTATCTATCTGAGAGCCTAAGCCGAACGGGAGGAAATCTCGCGGTTCATCTAGCCGTCTTGATGCTTCTCGTCGGTTTCGGACTGCAAGCTGGCATAGTGCCGTTCCATACTTGGCTGCCGGATGCTCTCTGCGCTGCCCCAAGCGCTATAAGCGCGTTTTTCTCCGCATGCACAGAGAAGACTGGATTATACTGCCTTATGAGGGTGTTCTTCGTGATATTTAGTTCTCTGTATGAAGATTGGCGTATTCCCATTGCGGTTCTCGCTGTTCTATCAATGTTCATCGGCAATCTCTCCGCGCTGATTCAGGACGATCTCAAGAGGCTTTTTGCATACAGCACAATTGCTAATACCGGATACATCCTGGTTGGAGTTGCGGTTGGAACTTCCAGAGCTCTGGCTGGAAGCCTATTCCACATCTTGAATCATGCAATCGTAGTCGCCTTGCTGTTTCTTTGCGTAGGAGCCTTTATACGTCAGGCTAGAACTCGAAGCCTAAGAGAGATAGCTGGCATCAGACATACCATGCCTTGGACCAGCTTCGCCTTCATAATCGGAGTCTTGTCTCTAGCCACTTTTCCCTTCTTGAATATCTTCTGGAGTGAGCTTATGATAATCGCTGCGGGCTGGGAGGTTGGGATGGCTTGGCTGTCCCTTTTGATGATCATAAATCTCATATTCTCAGCTGCATATTCTCTTCGCATCGTGCAGAATATAGCTGTAAAGGGGACGACTTACATCTCGCGGAGAGCAAGGGAAGCTCCTCTATCGATGATTATCCCCATATTCATCTTGACGGTCACTGTCATAGTGGTAGGGATCTATCCAAGTCCACTTCAGAGATTATCTGAAACAATTGTAAATTCAGTCTTTCAGCTGTTTTCACAGAATGCTTGAGGGATGACTTAAAGAGGCACATCGAGAAGGCTCCGCGTTCTCTACTGGTAAGGGATGTAGGGCTTTGGAGCTAGATCGCTCGGTTAAAGGGAGGTTTTGGGGTGAAAAGTTAAATTTATACATGTGTATTACGTACTGTAATACGGTGTAATGAATGAGCATAATTACCATAAGGGTTCCCAAGAACCTCAAAGAAAGATTGAAGAAATACGACGTTAACGTCAGCGAGGTTGTGAGAAGATTTCTAGATGAGTATCTCACAGAACTGGAGATGAAGAGCCTTGCGGAGAGACTCGAGTCACTTAGGGAACGTCTAAGCGGGAAGATAGACCCAGAACAGATAGCCAATCTTGTACGTGAGGATAGGGAGTCGCGGTGAAGCATCTTCTAGACGCCTCAGCGCTAGTACCGCTAGTAACTAGGCGTGGAAAGCGCCTATTAATCGAGGCTTCAAGTGAAAACATTATCACGACGGATCTCGCAATATATGAGGCTTGCAACAGCCTATGGAAGCTTGCAGCTCTGCTGAAGGCTATTTCCTTAGAAGAAGCCCTGGATGTCGCGGCTGCGCTTAAAGACTTATCCGCCAACAAGATTATTCAGACAATAACTTTTAACAAGCTGGATTTTTCTCGTATTCTTGAGAGAGCGTACAAGGAGCGATTGACATTCTATGACGCTTCCTATATCGTGGCGGCTGAAGACATAAAAGCCACCTTAGTAACGGAAGACGAGAGGCTTCGAATAGCAGCAAGCAGATATGTGAAAACTATGGCGTATAGCAATTTCGAAAGAGGATTGAAAGCAGGACCGGAGCTTTAATACATTTCCATCCAGCCAGCGAAGCTTCTGCGAAAAACTCTTGAGATTCGAAGGTTTATTCCGTGGGAAGATCGCCAAATCCTGAAGAACATCTAGATTACGGATTCCAGCAGGATGATGCTTTTCTGATCTAAATTGGCATAATCTGGGATGTCGTAGAGGTTTCCATCAGCGTCTCTCACGATTATTCTCCTTTTACCTATCTTCTTTACGTCTCTTCTGCTTGTAACCTCGAATCTTCTACGTCCCTTATCGGTCTCGGTATCCCATATTAAAACTCCAAACTCTTCTTTTATTTGGTGGATCTTCACTATTCTGGGTATAAAGTATACCTTTTCCAGCTCGTCTTTCAGTACCTTCATCGAGGACTCATCGAGGCCTCTGATATCTCTTAAAAGCCCGATTTCCCTGCCGCACTCGTCTATCAAGATGATGTAGCGCCAAGGCATAGTCAACGGAAAGGCCCTTACAACCCTCTTGATTCTAATCTTCTCTGAATCGTCGAAGATCATTCTCAGCCTTCCCGACTCATCTCTACATATCCGAATCTTTTTCGGATCTAAGATATTAACGGAGAAGTCTTGCAGCTCCATGGGAAGATCACTCATTCGCTATGACTGTTAATGCGGCTTGCATCCTGCAGAGTCGGCTGTACAGTCCGCCGAGCCTCATCAGCTCTTCATGCGAGCCTTCTTCGATTATCTCTCCATGGTCTATGACGACTATCTTATCCGCATTTCTCAATGTGGATAGCCTATGAGCGATGATTATGGATGTCCGGTTCTCCATGAGTCTCTCTAAGGCTTGCTGTATTAGGCTTTCAGTCGCGGTGTCCACGGAGCTAGTTGCCTCGTCGAGGATCAGGATTTTCGGATCTCTCAGGAGGGCCCTGGCTATTGATACGCGTTGCTTCTCGCCGCCTGATAGTCTATGCCCTCTTTCCCCGACGTCCGTGTCATAAGCCTCAGGAAGAGAGAGGATGAAATCATGGATATTGGCGGCCTTCGCCGCTTCAATTATCGTTTCAGGAGGGGCTCTTGGATCTCCATACGCGATGTTTTCAGCGATTGATCCCTTGAATAGGAAGGGCTCCTGGAGGACTATGCCTATCTGTCTGCGG
>CAZCXS010000158.1:0-3475 GCA_964502685.1 uncultured Candidatus Bathyarchaeia archaeon | reverse complement strand
TCTGAAACAGGATGAGACCTTATCTTCGCAGATGGACTGGAGAATCTCTAGTTACAAGGAAGAGGTGTTCTAAATGAAAGCACGATCTGTCGACATCGTCAAGATCTTTAATCAGGCATGGTCTGAGCTTTACTGCCCACCAGTTAGGCTTTCACTTACTAAGGAAGCAGAAGACTCAGATAGGGAGGCAAAATTTACAGTTGTGAATGGAACAATATATTTGAAGCCGAACATCGTTCCCAGAGGAGCGGATCCAGAGAAGTATCTGCTTTGGTATTTTCGTCACCAACTAGCTCATATTCACCACTGCCCATACGATGTTAGAACCGCCTACAGCTTAGAACGTGCAGCCTATGAGTTGGTGCATGACTGGGATCTCGCATACCTTGCAACTCAGATCTTTTCAGATGTTCAGGTGGATCTCGTTTATCTACCTCGGCGATTCGGAGATCTTCCATATCATGTTCGGATGGTTGGAAGAGAACCTTCAACATTAGCTGAAGGCATAATGAACGGGATTTACCTTTGCGTTAATCCAGCCGTTAAGATAATAAATGAGAGTCTAGCGGAGGCCGCCAGAGAGATAATCTTTGTCTCCTCATTAGATAGGACGTGGCATACGAAAGTCCAAATGATAGCGTCTATTCTATTCCGACTCAGAAAAAGGAATCCCGGCACATTCTCTAAGAAAGAGATTCGGAAGTCCATTAGTAGAAGCCCCATCATAGTCAGAGAGGACTTCTTGCATTCAACCTTTAAAGAATTATTAGAAACATATGGGTCCATCAACGATGAAGGTTCAGCTAGAAAATTCTATGAACAATGGATCAGACCTCGGCTCTCAGGCAACGAAGAAGACAAAATCAAAGAGATTCTGAAAATGAGCATCAAAAGTAAAAGAAGAAGACCAGAAGAATCTAAAGGTGGAGAAACAGACATATCCGATGAGACCAAAGATAAGGATCATAAGACTCCTGATGTGATCTCTTCTCGATCCCGCAGCGGCTTTAAGAATGAACCTCGTCTGCCAACTTCCCTTTCGAAGCCTTACCGCAAGATTAAATCAAAGAGCCTAAACGAAATTTTATGGAAGAGATACTGGTTTAAGTCTAGGGCCCAACGGGCAATCATACAGTACTTAGCTGAAAGCCGTAGACGCCGCCCCGTCTGGTCCGTCATGAGATACCCGGATGAATGGTACATTGAGGATGAAATCGAGCATCTAGACATCGAAACCAGCTTAGATGAAGGACCACTGATCCCTGAGGTCACAACCCTACAATGGGTTGAGGAACCAGCTCCTCACGGTCAATCGTTCTCCAGCGGATACGTGCCATCAACCATAACGGTTCTGGATGCTAGCCGAAGCATGTGCGAAGTGCATAACGACGCCGCTGTTGCAGCCTTCATCGCGTATCTAAATGCACGTAGATCTGGAGGAAACACGGCCGTTGTGACTTTTTCGACGGGTTTCATCTCAGCGGACTGGAAGTCTCCTGAAGAGCTGAAGGAGTTAGCCTTGTCGATGAGCTTCGACGAGTTCACGGTTTTTCCTTACCTCGAGATTCAGAGGCTAATATCGGAAAATCAAGGTCCATGTTTCGTTGTGATAATCACTGACGGAGGATGGCAGAACGTCGAAGAGGCCGCCTCATATCTGAAGAGACTTTCTGAATCTGGGCATAAAATCGTTATCTTTTTGATAAAGGGAGGCGAGTATCCTGACAGAATCGAGCTTATTAAACGTACCCCGCATCTGAGAATCCAGAAAGTCGTCAATCCAGAAGCCGATCTGCATGGTCTTGTTCTTTCAGAGACTATGA
The DNA here is from genome assembly GCA_964502685.1 of uncultured Candidatus Bathyarchaeia archaeon. GTDB lineage: Archaea > Thermoproteota > Bathyarchaeia > Bathyarchaeales > DTEX01 > B63. Next base: position 1,652 of record CAZCXS010000158.1, on the reverse strand, counting down.
GGATCTACAAGCCGTTTGTAACGTAGCTTCCAAGTCGTCGCTTCTGGGTTTTATAAATTATCATCCCATTCATTCAAATCTTTAAAGGGAGGAAATCGATCCAGCAGCGGCTTATAAAGTTCCAGTCTACGATCAGCCCAAAGATCATTATACCTTGTGATCCTCTTGGAATCGGCGTCCGCGGGGTTCACATCGACAACTTTAACCTCCTCGCCTCTTCTTCTACTGCTTGCAAGTATCCTCATATCCGGAGCGACAATCTGGCTTTTCCCGGTGAATCTGACTCCACGTTCGGTGCCTACACGATTTGCTGTTACGATGAAGACTCTATTTTGTACGGCGGCACCCAGCATGGCTTTTTGACAGTACGGTAACATTAGATTAGAGGGGTGACATATAATCTGGGCTCCTTTCAAGGACAGCACCCTTATGACCTCCGGGAAAAACCAGTCATAGCATATCATGATGCCCACCCTTGCTTTTTCTATATCATAGACTGAAAACGGGATATTTCCTTGAGAGAACCAGATTTTCTCCTCGTAAAAGAGGTGAGCTTTTCTATATACTGATACATCCTCATCTGGGCTGACTAAGACAGCTGAATTAAAGAATTTATCTCCCTCACTCTCACAGATCCCCGCCACAATATAAAGGTTGTTATCCTCCGCGAAGCGAATGAGAGCCCTTGTGGTTTCACCTTCTGGAATGCGCTCTGAAAGCGCCTTTACCTCATCCCGAGACCTGAAGACGTAGCCCGTGTTGAATAATTCGGGGAGAACCATCAGATCTGCATCTTGACGGGCTCCGTTCTCCAGAAACCTCAAGGCCCGTTCGAGATTCCTCTCCTTCTCACCGAATCGGGGTCTAAACTGAACGTATCCTATCTTCATGGAATTCCCCTCTCTAGAAGGTTATTTCTATAATCCTTCAACTTTACGGCTTTCCTCCTTTCCGGAAGGTCAGCATGTTAACCTTTGAGTTGTTCTGTTTTGTGACATAATTTTTAATTGCTTGGGAGTTCCGTTCTTTCCGGAGGGTTTAGCATTGTCTGAGGGAAAGCTAGCTCAGTTAGATGTCGCCGCCGTGTTCCATGGCATCCTATTCGCCTATCAGAGGATTATCATGGACTTCATGGGGGAAGTCTCCAGTGCAGTTTTAACGGCGCGAACAATGCCGATCGTCGAAAGGATGATTGAAAAGACTTCTCCTGAACTTGCAAAGGCTGAAAACGCGGATGTCGCCCTTAGAAAACTTGCGGATCTATTAGTTGCCTCCGGTTTTGTCAGTAAAGCCCGGGTAGAAAAGAAGGGCGAGAAACGCATTCTTGAGGTTGATGGGTGCGCCCTCGCTGAGCACGTGCATAATATGCTGAGACCTAAAGATGTAACGTGTCCATGGGCGATATTTGCAATGTCAGTAGTCCAAAGAACAAGTGAACGTAAGGTGAAGATAAGTCTCTCCGAGTTCACCCCTCTCGGTTCGAAGACCCAAATAGAATTCTTTTAAACTTTGAGGACTGCTAATGTGATCCGTAGACTTTCTTAAGCTCGCATCTCATCTACAAGGGTTTCAGAGAAGCAGAATGACGTTTGGGAAGATGCGATAAGTTTAAGTTTGTGCGGATAATTTAGAGTGCTAAAAAGAGGGATCTA
>CAZCXS010000157.1:0-3502 GCA_964502685.1 uncultured Candidatus Bathyarchaeia archaeon | reverse complement strand
AGTCCCTCGTCAGAGAAGCAGACGTCCCCGTTGAATTAGCGCAGAGAGTCGCAAGAGAGGCGGAAAGAAGACTTCTGAAGCTCGGAACCAAATATTTGACCGCCCCACTAATTAGGGAATTCGTCAATGCGATTTTGATTGAGAGGGGATTAGAAGAGTACCGCCATAAAATGACCCGTCTCGGCTTCCCAGTTTATGACGTAACATTACTTATGAAGGAGATGAGCGGAAAATTCGCCGATGTTGAGAAAGTCCAGATGACGGCTGGAAAACGCGTAATCGAGGAATACACGCTTCTCAATGCCCTGCCGAGGGATGTGGCAGACTCGCACATATCAGGGGAGATCCACATCGACAATCTCGGCTGCTGGGTCTTAAAGCCAAGCGCGTTCATGCACGACGCGAGGATCTTCTTTCAGCGGGGAATCATAGCCAAGGACGGCCTTTCGGGAATAAATTTAACGGGTCCGCCGAAGAGTCTTAGATCCGCTCTCCTATTGCTGAACAATGCGCTTCTGCTGACAGGTGCTGAAATATCTCTAGAGCAGGGCCTAGACTTCTTCAACGTGTTCCTAGCACCGTTCATCAAGGGTTTACCAATAGAAGAAGTCAAAGAAGAAATGTCTCTTTTCCTAACATCCGTGAACCTAACCGTGCCGACTGGGGTTTCACTCGGCCTCGAAACATCGATCCCGAGATTCCTAATGGAGAGCAGAGCCTTCGGCCCTGAGGGGAAAGAGACGGGAGTTTACGGCGACTTCGTAGATGAAAGCCTGCTTTTAGCCTCGATAGTGCTAGAATGCGTGGAGGAAAGCGCGAAATCTAAGCCATTCTTCAACCCAAGCATCATAGTCAAGATACGGCCAGAATCCCTCCGTGACGCTGAATCTGAAAGGCTGATATATCTTGCACATGAACTCGCCGTTCACGGCCTCCCATACTTCGCAAATCTCACTCAAGAGCACCAGGAATACACGTCTTATGTGGCTACGGGGCTCAGGTTCGCGGCTGACTGGAAGGAAGACTGGGAGATTGACACTATCAGAACCGGCTGTATGGATATGGTAACTGTGAACCTGCCGAGGGCAGCATACGAATCTGAGAAAGAAGAGGAGAGCTTCCTCGAAAACATTCAAGACTTTACGGAGAAAGGCCTGAGAGCTCTGAGAATAAAACATCAAACCGTGAAAAATCGAGCAGAGGAAGGGCTTTTACCCTTCCTTCTACAGAGGGAAGATGGGGATCACTATTTCAGAATCGAGAATTCCTTCTCTGTTTTGAGCTTCGTCGGATTAAATGAGGCCGCTCAATCCATGACTGGGGAGGCGATTCAAGAAAGCCCTGATTCGCTTAGCTTCGCGGAGAAAGTAGTTTTGTACCTGGCTGACCGAGTAGATGGGTACAGTAAAAGAGCGGGGATGAGGCTTAATTTAGGTTTGACCCCCAACTTCGAGGCGGCGAAAAGGCTGGCTCAGCTGGATATCGAAAGATATGGTTTAGGCACAGTCCTCACTCAGGGAGAAAGGGAAAACCCGTACTACACAAACTTGAATGTCGTCCCTCACCACGTAGAGATGCCCCTGGAAGACTATCTAAAGATAGAGTCGCACTTCCATAAACTCGCCTCGGGAAACCACCTGGCGAAGATCTTGCTCGACGACCTCGATGTCAAACCTGAAGAGCTCATGTCGACAACAAAGAAGATCATCGACGGATACCCGATTGGACTCTATGTATATGACCGAGCCTTAGCATACTGCAGCAACTGCCGAAAAATCTGGCATGGAGAGAAACTGAAATGCCCAGCCTGCGGATCAGTGAACACCCTAACCCAATTCAAGAGAGAAACCGCCAGATACCGAGTCAAAGAAACCTGAAGAACCAGAGGGAAAGCAAAAACTTTATCCAACACAGCGCAGCTTTTATCTTGGCTGGTGAGCTGGCGGACGGCTGTCGGGCTTAAGCCTGAGGAAACTCCGCCCACCGCACAGACCGCAACGCCGCAAGGCGTGGGGCGAGAGCCCTGGCTCCAGAACAGAAACGGAACGTCCACCAGGCCTGTGACGCTGAGGCGTGCTAAGTCGCCGAGTAGGCTTGGTGGAAACGGTGAAACGGCTGCCCTGCGGGGTGGAAGGGCAAATAGGCGTCGATGAGTTCTGTGCGAGACGCGGGTAGCCCGTATAGTTGAATGCCGTCTAGAACAGAAGGCGGGTTACTGCCAGCACACCAGCCATTATGGTCTACATTTTTAATAATCTAGTTATTTTTTGATAAGTTAAATGGGAGCACGAATCGTTCATGTCATGATGGAAAAACATAAATTGGAAGAAACGATGGTATATCTGAATTTAATCAATATGTAGAAGCCAAGTTTTCCAGTAAAACTCTGGTTTTCTTACATTTTGATTAATTCAAGCTCCAGGGCGGGAGCTATGTGAATGCTGATAGGGAGGGGAGGTGAGTAATTGTCGAGGTGGATTGGGAAGAGGTTGGCTAAGGCATTTACTCCCATGATTCTGCAGAACTTTCGGACAATGGGATCTTTGAGTAGGGCTTTCTACGAGAAATATGGAGATGAAGCTTTACCGATAATATCTAGGGTTATGGGCGAGTCCGGCGTGGAGGGGGCGAAGATTGCGCAGAGCAAGCTCAAAGGCGAGGGCATGAGAGCCGTCGGTGAACTATTCAAGATGTACGAGATGTTTGACATACCGGTGGAGATCATAGAATTGACAGATGACACGTTACATTTCAAACATGAACCGCCATGCCCATTCGGCCTAGAGGGAACAGCTAAAGAACTATGTAAAGCCGTGGAGGCTCGAGGCGAGAGTATGGTGAGCACAATACTTGGAGAGGAAGCAGAGGCAAGGGTACTCAAATGCGTCGCGGCGGGAGACGAATACTGCGAGGTCATCTACGCTAAAAGGCGGAGGAAGAAAAGTTAGCAGTCTTCTTCCCCTCTGCCATAGCGCATGAAATCTAAGGCTCTCTTCAGCTAAAGGCTTAAATATTAAACATCATCATGAAAGATGGGAATACGGATGTGGTGTTGATGCCTCGCCAATTTCTCGGTCGCGATGGACTTCCCTTAAGAAGACTATGATCTACAGAGCAGTCGTAGATCCAATGGCCATTTTAATAACGTATATTTTAACCGGAGAATTTCTGGGGTCACTCACCGCGGTGATAGTGATAGAAGTCTTTTCAACCGTCTTCTACTATCTGCTTGATAGGGTTTTGTAGCTCCAAGCCAGTAAGAGCCGATAGCAGCCAAAATTCCTTCTTTATTTTTTGGATATCAATCTCCCGAATTTTTCAAAGTCTCCGAGATGCAAACCGGGACTCTTTACCCCCTGCAGCCTAGGTTCATCATTGAATTAGGATCGTATATCTTGTCTTTTCTTCCTTTACTGAGCGAAAGCTATGTTAATCCTAAAGCACTAAAGCATAACAAAGACTCGCTGAGAGCGGAGAAATAAGTCCCATGAGGAAGAAGATT
>CAZCXS010000156.1:0-3505 GCA_964502685.1 uncultured Candidatus Bathyarchaeia archaeon | reverse complement strand
CGAAAGAGTATGTTCGAGAAAAACTCGTCAGGGGAGGGATGGATCCTAAGCTTGCCGACAGGTTCATCAGCGAAATTTTAGAAGAAGAATAGAGAGTGACGACTTATTGCTCAAATTCTGAAAAATTCATACGAGGCTTACCTCTTTTCCATAAGTATACGTGAAGTGGAGGCGGAGTGATTTAGACTCTACACAAAGACGCGTATTTACATTGACGTACATAGCCTATGCTTCATATTATCTAGCTAGGCTTAACTTCTCCGTAGCTCTTCCGTCAATAAGCGGAGACCTGCAATACTCGAAATTTGCTTTGGGGCTGATCGGCGGCGCATTTTCAGTATCCTATGCCATAGGACAATTTGTGAACGGCCAATTGGTTGACAGTTTAGGAGCTAAAAGAATAGCCTTTGTAGGGTTAATTTTATCGGCGGTTATGAGCGCACTGTTCGGTTATGCTGACCTGCTTATACTTTTCATAATAATATGGAGCATAAACGGGTACTTCCAATCAATGGGGTGGCCGTCCGTTGTTAAGATCATAAGCAACTGGTTTAAATCAAGCATAGGAACGGTTGGAGGGGCCTTCGGATCATGCTTCCTCGTCGGTAACATGATAGCGTGGCCTTTACTGGGATACATCACAGCCAATTTCGGGTGGCGAACAGCGTTCTCAGCCCCGTCCTTACTGCTTGTTTTGATGGCAGTAGTCTTCTACCTGTATGTGGATGAAAGCCCTGAAGAGGGTAAGTATCCTAAAAGGATCGATATTTCCAGCGTCAGGTTTAGGCTTAGACGGATCTTACTCTCAAAGAAGATTGTAGTGGTATCCTTGGCGTACACGTCGCTTCAATTTGTAAGAAGCGGATTTACTCTTTGGGCTCCATCCTACCTGTTTGAGATATACAACCTATCATTAGATGTAGCGGGCTACGTAGCTGCCATGATACCGCTCGGGGGGATAATGGGCTCAGCGATCTTCGGATGGCTTTCAGATCGAGCTAAGGGTTCCGGAAGGCTCCCCATAATCCTTATATCAATCCTCTTTCTCAGCCTTATACTTCTTGCTTTCTATAATGCTGCTTCTTACAGTCTTCAGCTCGGCATAGCGATACTGTTCTTCTCCGGCTTAACGCTTTACGGGCCGCATACCCTAATGACAACCGTGATACCCATGGAGCATAAAGAAAGCCAAAGCGTAGCGAGTGTAGCAGGATTCATCGACGGCGCAGGGTACATAGGCGCAACATTTGCTGATCCGTTTATCGGATGGCTCGTTGACACCCAAGGCTGGAATGGAGCCGTAACCTTCTGGCTTGCTAGCTCATTATCCTCAGCCTTCCTGATAGGCGTATTAATTTGGAGCAACCTGAAGAGAAGATAAAGTCGACACAAAAACTACAAGTCTATCCATTTAATTAGAGGAGCTGGTGCTCCGGCCGGGATTTGAACCCGGGTCTGCGGCTTTCTCCCCTTTGATCATTGAGGGCGAGAGGCCGCCATACTTGACCGGACTATACTACCGGAGCCGTGAGGTTTAATCATGACATCTATGGAAATATTTCTTTCGGTGGTATTGCGTTATTTATTATTTATGTGTCGTATCAAAGAAAAAGAGAGGAATTCCCGTATCTTTTTTATCGTCCTAAGACTTTCTCAGCTGCTTTCTTGATGTCTTCGGCTTTCACTGTTTTTCTGCCGGCATGCATGGACCAGTCTATTGCTTCTCTTCCGATTTTTATCCCGATCTCCTCTAGTACTCTGCCCATCTCTATTGCTGCGGATTCGCTGACTCTTTCGGCTCCTGCCTTTTTAATTATCCGATGCATAGCAGCTATTGCCAATTCACCCATAATAATCACTCTTCTTTAGTTTGTATCTCCAAACAGGTCTTATTTAACGTTTTTTCTAAAAGATGAAGGGTGTTTCGAAGTTGTTTATAAATAGATTGCCTTAATCCTTATATACTGTCCATTCCAATTGATTCAGAAAAGCGGCGAAAAAAGAAGGAACAGGCTGCGTTGCCTAAAAACCGAGAAGGATGATGGCGTCTTGGGTAATGTACGGACAGAAAAGGTCAAGAGGATCGCCCGTGAACTCTTCAGAAGATATCCTGATCGGTTTACGGCGGACTATGAACAAAACAAGAAGGCACTCATGTCGTTGGTTAACCTACCGTCGAAAAAGCTTAGAAATATGATCGCCGGCTACGTAACCGGGCTGGCAGCCGCCTCCCTCGGGAGCAAATCTTCAAAAGAAGAATAAAATTTGAAGGTTTAATAGAAGTCTTCGAGGCTTCTAGCTCTTCTTTTTTCCAGAATCTCAGCGCACTTTTTGGGGTCTAACCGTTTAAACTCGAGCCCCAAGGTCATGAGGAGTTTTTGAACTCCCCTAGCAATCTTTGGAGCTACAAGTATCCCCCTTATTTCGCGGTTGACTGTGCTCTTCAAAGAGTCCACGTACCTTGATAGCTGAAGAACCGCCTCCTTCCCAGCTGTCCTTCTCTTTATCTCTATTACAACCATCCTTCCATTCTTGTCGATTCCGTAGATATCTATGAATCCAGGCTCAACCTTCTTTTCGTAAGTTATGGTCCGCAGGCCATCCTCAACCAGAGACGGTTGAATTCTGATCGCCTCCTGCATGTCCTCCTCACTTGCGTAGAGCGAGAATTCCCCCTCATCTATAAGGCTCATCGTGGCCAAAAAATAAATCCTATTGAAAAAGACCTGCAGGGTCTCTCTCGGCTTTCGCCTCACTGCTTTTATGAAGAATATGTCTCTTCTGAGGCCTGAATGAAATATGCATCCGGATGGCTGCCAGTTAACCGGTTCATATCCCTTCGGCCTATGCACAAGCACGGAGCCGTCTTCCTTTATGATCAGGATTCTTTCACCTGGATTCAATGTTGATCTTGCTCTTCCATGGTAGTCCACCCAGCAGTTGCCTGTGATGATTATCGTTCTTCGTCTGGATAATGCTGATTTGACTGCTTTAAGCGCCTCTTCCTTCGTCGGCATCTCTAAGACTAGAATGGGTTTCCCGTTTGACAAGCGTCTTCGCCGAATAATCTTTTAGTGCAGCCGGCATAATTAGTGTTTTTGGGAGTGGAAGGTTGTCTCAGAGCTGCTGGAGCGGAAAGAGGGAGGTTCTTCAACATTATAACAGATTGGCAAGGATTTATGATTCCCTCTACGGCGAGGAGCAGAACGCAAAGATCAGATCGATTCTTAAAGTATTGAAGGTTGGACGTAAAGATCTGGTGCTGGATGTCGGTTGCGGTACGGGTCTTCTCATCGAGCACATCGCTACGGAAGTTAACCATCTTGTCTGCATAGACTTAGCTGGAGAAGCTCTTAAAGTAGCTGAGGAACGGTCTCGCCGCTTAAGGGTTAAACAGAACGTCTCATTGATACAGGCGGATGCGGATAATCTTCCTTTCAGAGACAGCGTCTTCGATAAGATCTTTGCATTAACGCTTCTCCAGAACATCCCTGACCCCCTTAAG
>CAZCXS010000155.1:0-3512 GCA_964502685.1 uncultured Candidatus Bathyarchaeia archaeon | reverse complement strand
CCATTATCGGATGTCCATGATCCGATAAGATCATTATTACGCTGTTCTCCCAGAAGCCGAGCTCCTTAACCTTGTCCAGAAGCTTCCCCACATACTTGTCGACGAGTGTAACCTCGCCGGCGTACTGGGCTCTAGTATACTCGAGTTCGCCTTCCCGGAACTTGTATGGGCCGCTATGGGTATTTATGATCCGTCTTCCCTCATAATTCTCAGTATCGAAGTACATGTCCAGTATCGGCTTCGGAGCACACCACGGCTCATGAGGGTCAAATTCATCAACAACTAGCAGAAAATTCTCAGCATCCCTGTTTCTCTCAAGCCACTCAATCGCCTTCCCGAAGGTTCTAGCCGGAAACCAGTCCTCCTCTCCCCTCCAGCCCTGCATATTCCCCAAGCAGCGGGCAAGACCGTGCCCGACGCAGCCGTAGGCAAGATCACATGGAAGATTCCTCGGGTCCTCTACGTCTCCCTTAATAGGGGTTCTATAGGGGTCATGCTCCTGTCCGCGTATCCATTCCCAATGCGTGAAGCCTCGGTGAAAATTCATTGATGGCTTAAACATGTGATAGGTCGAGCAGAAGAGGGCTGTTAGATACTTCTCATGTCTGAAGATCTCAGACATAGTCACCTGATCTTCAGGGATAGGCTCCCATCCCGGAATCTTTACATTGTCTCCTTTTCTGGGCACGTATCCCCTGTTAGGGAATACCCGCATACCTGTATGCATAGCTCTTCTAACAGGGATTGTTGGAAGTGCTTCTGGGAAGGCCCGGGTGAAGACCACGCTTTCCTTCGCGAAGTTGTCTATGTTCGGCGTGTGAATCCATTTGTTCCCGTAGCATCCTATATGATCCTTTCTTAAACTATCAAGCATAATGATGATGACGTTCATCTCCTTCATCTCCGCATATCCATGCTTCTGTCAGTTTATCTGTGAACCTTTGATTTGTCTTTCGGTTCTTCAGCAGAATCATCCGTGAAGCATTACACCTAAAGGATGCTGAAAAGTTTAAGCTCATCCTTTGCTTTGAGACGATTTATCCCTTAGGCTTTAAGTATTCTATTCTCCGCTTTATTCTTTCGAGCTCTTCTTCATGGCCTCTTATCTTTTTTTCAATCTCCTGCTTCTTTTGTTCTATAGCTCTCCTCTGGTTAGAGATCACGTTTAATCTCATCTGAAGCTTGTCGTATTCGTACATGTCTCGGCATCGACGGATCTCATTATAGATGTTGTTTTCTTCCTCTACGATGGAAGAGTATTTCTCATCGATCTTTTTCTTCTGTTCCTTGAGCTCGTTTATCGCCTTTACGATTTTTTTCTGTTGCTGCCTAAGCTCTGCAATCATATACATCGAAGACATGTCTCAAAATAAATCGCAAAAAATAATATAAATGTGCTGTTTTCTCAGCTGACTAACTCAAGCGTGATAAAAGCCAATACTGATCTAAAGGGTACCTAACCCCGTTTTTGCCATCATCATCGAGTAGACTGATTAGCCGGGCTCCCATAATCCTTTGAGGACTGACTATTTCTTGAATATCATCCCCTCCTGCTCCGGAACAACATTCGGTGGGGGAATATCGCCCCTCAGAACGGCGGATATGCTCCTCGCGTTGCAGATCGCCATGGCTCTTCTCGCCTCTTTCGTTAATGAAGCTATGTGTGGGGTTAAAACGACGTTCTCAAGCTTAAGAAGCGGATCATCAAGTGGAACAGGCTCCTTTTCAAAGACATCTAATCCCGCTCCGGCTATGGCTTTCTCCTCTAAGACTTTAGTCAAGGCCTTTTGATCGATTACCGCTCCTCTCGCGGTGTTTATCAGATACGCGGTTTTCTTCATCATTCTGAGATGCTCTTCTTTGATCAATCCGCGGGTCTGCGGAGTTAAAGGAAGATGAATCGAGACGAAATCGGACTTCCTCATAACTTCCTCTAGGCTTTTACGCTTCGCGCCTAGCTCCGTCTCTGCTTTTTCATTGCGGCGGATGTCATGATAAATAACTTTCATATCGAAGCCCCTCGCGCATCTCTTGGCTACTTCATATCCGATTCGACCTAACCCGATGATTCCGATGATCTTCCCCTTGAGGTCTACGCCATAATCAGGATAGCCAGCCGCTTCCTTCGCCCATCGTCGTCTCACATATCTGTCAGCTTGAACTATTTTCCTGTTGCAGGCTAATAGGAGGGCTATGGTCATATCTGCGACGGAATCTGAGAGCACACCCGGCGTATAGACGAGGTACACTTTATGTCTTGTTAGTGCCTCTACGTCGCAGTCGTCGTATCCAACGCCGTATCGGGCGACAACCTTTAGCTTTGGGGCTTTTTGAAGAATCTCCTCGCCAACTCCGTAGCCTACCATCCCTTCAGCTTCTGCGAGTTGCTCCTCGAATCTCTCCTTGGAGACGTATTCTATCTCCGCGACGGATCTCAATATCTCCAGAGCCTCTTCATAGATGACGGGGTCTCTCCATTTTTGGGGTAGTAAAACCTTAGGTTTCATAAACTTCGCCTCTGCGGATCGGATCGCGCTCCTCTTTTGTTAGATGCACATTCATCAAAGCGCAGAGTATAAAACCTTTTGGTTGATGGACATTGATTTGATGGCTTCATCATCGGCGGAGATGAGCTTCTCCTCAACATTTATCTAGAAGTTCCTCTTTCCTAAAGAAGAAATAGGGAGGTCGAATTATGCCCGCTATTGAGGTCGGCAGAATATGCATTAAGACTCGTGGACGTGAAGCTGGGAAACGATGCGTCATTGTCGATTTGATTGACAAGAACTTCGTTTTGATAACGGGGCCGAAGTCAGTCACGGGTGTTAGGCGTCGACGAGCAAACATAAATCATCTAAGCCCAACGGAGGAGAAGATCAACATTAGGCGAGGAGCATCCGACGAGGAGGTACTTAAGACACTCGGGTTGACCGAGAAAGGAAAAGGAAAGGGCAGTGATCAAGAATCAGAGACGAGAAAGAGCGAATAGATCACAGAAACAGACAAGCTTTTAACTTTTCAATCTAAATTCTCTTCTAAGAGGAAAATATAAATGCCGAGAATACCTGCTCCATGGACTGTGAAGAGGGAGATTCTAGTCAAATCTGAATCAGAAACCGATCCGAATTTCGGATGTAAACCAGAGGAAAGACCATACCCTGACCTCGTCAGATTCGGCGTGATAAATCTGGATAAGCCTCCTGGGCCGTCAAGCCATGAAGTTGCAGCTTGGGTGAGACGCATTCTAGGCGTTAAGCAAGCCGGGCACGGTGGGACCCTAGAGGCTTAAAGCCGGGGACATCCCAAGGTGACTGGTGTTCTACCCGTAGCCCTAGAGGAAGCTACGAAGACTATTCAGGTTCTGCTTGGAGCCGGGAAGGAATACGTAGGTGTAATGAAGCTCCATTCGGATGTGCCTGAAGACCGCGTAAGAGAGGTTCTAGCCGAGTTTCAGGGAAAGATCTATCAGCGGCCTCCTGCAAGAGCATCCGTAAAGAGGAGAGTCAGGGTTC
>CAZCXS010000154.1:0-3525 GCA_964502685.1 uncultured Candidatus Bathyarchaeia archaeon | reverse complement strand
GGCCGAACTTGGAGGAGTATCTCCTGAAGAACGGGCGGAGAATATATCTGCTTGCCGAAGGGAGGCTTGTGAATTTGGCATCGGCTGAGGGGCATCCATCCGAAGTTATGGATATGTCATTCTCGAATCAAGCTCTATGCGTTGAATATATAGCCAAGAACCCGTCATTGAGGCCTCAAGTCTACCCCGTTCCCCGGGAGATCGATGATCTCGTAGCCCGCTTAAAATTAAATGGGTTAGGAGTAAGAATAGACAGGATGACTGAAGAGCAAGAGGAGTATCTATCAAGTTGGGAAGCCGGAACAATATAGATGGTTTATAAAACTATTTAAAGAAAAATTTCCCCGCCGCAGAAAAAGTCATCCTCATCTCATCTAAACTAACCAAAGTTAACCAATCGATTTTCATTAATGCCCATCCCCCTTCTCGTTTCAATTATTTCTCATTTTGTGACGAGAACATCTAAGAAGAATGTGATTCTATAAGAGAATGATGAATCATATGATTTTCCCTTCTCAGCAACCCACGTAGGCTGCCCATGAGATCTTCAAAAGAATGGATCCTTAAAAGGAAGACTGTAGAGAAGGCCCAACGTAGAGGATCATTAGACTATGAGATTTCTGACGAAGCTTAGAGAATCGATAAAGGCCTTAAGCAGAGTCTTTATATCTTTTGGGCTGAGAGTCTGTTATGCGGAAGAAGCTATGTGCAGTTATGTGCTGATGAAGGTGTTGGAGTCTTCTGAGAGACATTATGATACGGGTATTAATTTGCTTACATTTGGGAATGAACGGAAAGTCAAAGGCGAGATCGTCTCCAAGTTCATTTCTGAGAATGACCATGTCTTCGAGATCGGTGTTGGAACTGGAACCCTAGCCATCCTATGCGCCAGGAAGGGAGCATATGTTAGGGGCATAGATGTCTCCAAGAAGATGTTGAAGATCGCTGAGAGAAAAATTCGGGAAGCAAACCTAACTGGGAGGATTAAACTGGAAGAGATGAGCATCGTCGAGATAGATAGGCACGTTCCAGAAGGCTCTTTCGATAAGGTCGTAGGCACCTTTGTTTTCAGTGAGCTCTCAGAGAGAGCCAGATATGTGCCTCAATCGCTCTGGAAGAGGATTCTATACTACTTAATTCGCCTTCCATTAGAACTGGTCACATGTATCCTAACCCAGACCGCCACTAAGCCTCTAAAAAACATCGAAGAAAAACTTTCTGAAGCCATTTCCGAGTAGAATTCATCTCACTGTACCTGCTTGATTCCTTAAAATTGATTGTTGCATCTAAGGAGGAAACCCTATGAGAATCTGGGATTCGATGAGGATGCTAGCTGAGTGGCTGTTCAGATGGGTTCCATCCCCCGTTGAGCCGGGGTTAAGGATCTTCGGAAATCCAAATGAGAACAGCCCGGTCTTCCTAACATGCAATTACGACCTTACCGTTAGAAGGGTTTCCAAGCATCTTCAGAGACTGGATTGCTACCTACTCGTTGCCCCCTCGAAGGGAATAAACGTCTGGTGTGCCTCTTGTGGAGGAGACCTCAACGAGCATTCGGTGATCTCCGCTATAAAGATGAGCAGGATCAGCGAGAAGGTGAGACACAGAATACTTATCGCGCCGCGGTTAAGTGCGCCTGGAATAGACGTCGGGAAGGTGAAGGAGGAGACGGGATGGAATATAAGATTCGGCCCTGTCTATGCAAGGGACATTCCGGAGTATGTTAAGAATAATTTTCAGAAAACTGAGAAGATGCGTCTCGTAGAGTTCAACCTTAAAGACAGGCTTGAGATGGCCACGATCTACTTCGTCACGATCAGCCTAATCCTCTCTATTCCTCTGCTGGTACTCTTTCCAGAACTCTACTTGTCTACAATCCTTCTAACCGGTCTCATGACATACTTCATGTATGTAGATTTTCCATACTTACCTGTGAGATCAGGATTTGTTAAAGTTCTCTTAAACGAGATATTTGTCCTCGTCTCAGTAGCTACGTTCTCGACGCTAAGCGTGGGTAACCCGCTTGGTTTATCACACCTACTAATAACGTCGGTGATTGTTGCGGTGGTGATAGGTTTCGATTTTAATGACACTACACCTACCCGAAAAAGTGATTTAGGCGGCCTCTTCTATCGTCATGGTTACAAAAAGATGACCTTCTTCACAGGAGTTTACCGCCTAAATCCATACGGCAACATACAAATCGAAGAAGAGAGATGTACCGGATGCTCACTATGCTATCAAGTTTGCCCCAGAGGAATTTACGAGATCGACCATGTCCACCGTAAAGCAAAGATCATTCATGCCGAGGACTGCGTAAACTGTTACGCCTGCGTCAAACAGTGCCCCGAACGATGCCTAAAAATAGCTTAACTACACTTAAAGATCCGGTTAATTCAGCTAGCACTACCATTAGAAGCCACCCGGCTAAACGGTTAATTACGTCGTGTTGCCGGGTGACCTGCCCTATTCAGAGCCCCAAAGATTATTCAAACTGCAGAGAAAAACGGATATGAAAGCTAAATCCTTTGCGTTAAACTTTAAATTGTCCCTGTCATTTATCAATCAGGGAGTTGCCTCCAGTCAGTTAATCTTTTTATGGAGGGACGCATATAAAGATAACGCTGTTATAAAAGTGATGCGGATGAGAATCAGAGAAGTAGATGAAAGCGCAGTTACAAAGGCGATACTGAAAGGCAGTTTAGAATACCTACAGAACCTAACAGAGACAGACGTAGCTATTGTAGGCGCAGGTCCAGCGGGGCTAACAGCTTCGCGTTACCTTGCGGAAGCCGGGTTAAAAACAGTCATCTTCGAGAGGAGACTATCATTTGGGGGAGGAATCGGAGGGGGAGGAATGCAGCTGCCCATGCTTGTTGTCCAATCACCCGCGGATGAGATACTCAGAGAGATCGGTTGCCGCTTAGAAACTTATGAGGAAGGCGTTTACCTTGCTAACTCTTCCGAGATGCTCGCTAAACTCGCCTACAGCGCCGTGAAGGCTGGAGCTCACATTCTTCTAGGCGTAACCGTCGACGACCTGATCTATCGCTCAACAGGAAAGAACGCCGTGGAGATAGTAGGAGTCGTTGTGCAGTGGTCATCCGTGATAATATCCGGCTTACATGTGGATCCCTTAGCCTTCAAAGCTAAAGCCGTCATTGACTGCACAGGCCACGACGCGGAGATCCTCTCCGTAGCCTCGAGGAAGATACCTGAATTGAATCTGATGCTGCCAGGTGAAAAGGCGATGTGGGTTTCAGAATCTGAGAAGCTCATAGTTGAAAAGACTGGGGAGGTCTGCCCGGGGCTTTACGTTGCTGGAATGGCCGTTGCCCCTCTTTACGGGACGCCGAGAATGGGGCCCATATTCGGAGGGATGCTTCTTTCAGGAAGGAAAGTAGCTGAAATAGTGAAGGAAAAGCTTGGGCATTGATTTTGTTTGGGAATCACAACGCTGAGAAGCATAACCGTCTCATGACTCTGCATCAGATTGATCTGTGAAGAAAGCGTAGGCGAGCATAG
>CAZCXS010000153.1:0-3535 GCA_964502685.1 uncultured Candidatus Bathyarchaeia archaeon | reverse complement strand
TGTTGACGGAGACGGAGATCTAGATATTGTACGCTCCAATATCTGGTTCGAGAACGTTGAAGGAGATGGAACAAAGTGGATTGAACATCCAATCGGCCCTTGCGGAGGAACTTCTGGCTGGCAAGCCTATGCCACGAGAAGCGCAGTCTGTGATATAAATGGTGATGGCCACAACGATGTCATTCTCGCTGACGCAGAGATAAAGGGTGCAAAGATCGTGTGGATGGAAAATGTAGATGGCTCAGGGCTTGTTTGGAAGCGACATCCCCTTCCACAAGGAGACCCGGCTTTGAGGGGAGCCTACCATTCGCTATGCGTAGCTGACTTTGACGGTGATGGCGACTTAGACATATTCTCATGTGAGATGGAAGGCCCGTTAGGAAGAGCGGAAAGATTGCCACGTTGGTTTATCTGGGAAAATATAGATGGAAAGGGAAATTTCGTCGAGCATGTGATCCTTGATGCAGGTCTTGGCGGCCACGAAGCGGTCGTCGGCGATGTAACCGGAAACGGAAAGCTTGACATATGCTCTAAGGTGTGGGAGCCCCGTCCAGATAACGCTAACAATGGCCTAATGCATGCCGACTTCCTTGAAAATATATCTAACCTCTAAAGCTAAGAGGCCTTTCTAGTGCGTGGCTTTTTCTGGCCGAGCCTAACAGTCCTTGAATTTCCTCGGTGAGATCGATATCTATTTGCCTTGATTTTGTAAGATAAATCTCATCTCGCACGGACGAAGGGCCGCTTCGGATCTAAAAGTACGTTATAGTGGCTTCCGCAGACATTTGATTTCCCTGAAAGAGTCAGTTTTAAATAATGTGGTGAAAAACACGTAGACAGTGGATCTCCATGATACACATTAAGCATATCCCCTCAATAAAAAAGCAACCTCTAGAGGAGATGCATGGGAAGACTTCATTATATCAGATTTTTTGGCAATCTGATGTTCACGGAGCAAAATTCGGCGAGAAAAAGCCTGAGTCGATGAAGTCATTCACGAACTTTGCTAGGATAACTATTCAGCCAAGAGGCACAAATCGGATTCACGCTCATGATGACATAGAGCAGGTTTATATCGTCCTTCGGGGGAAAGGCGTGGTACAGGTAGGCGACGAGAAGGCAGAAGTTAAAGCTGGGGACGCCATATTTTTACCCGCAAAGGTTCCCCACGGATTTGTGAATACTGGAGAGAAAGCTGCAATACTCCTATTAATCGGAACACGCGTATATGAATAGCTCCTTCTGATCTAAAGGAATAGCCTCCAGTCTAATTTTAATTGTCCCCCGATCAAGTGGGGCTGAACATCTGTCTTTTTATTCATGTCTTAATGCTTCAACAGGATTTAGGCGGGAAGCCCTCCAAGATGGATAAAAACCTGAAATCATGCTTAGCGCCACGCAGAGAACCCATGTAGAAAGAATGTTCCAAGGATCGAAGATCGGGATGATCTGCACCCTGAATATACTTGCCGCTTCAGATTGGATTCTTATATTTAAGCCTTTTCCGAGAATCCAGCTCATCCCATAGGAGAGCCCCATGCCGAGAAGGGCTCCTATGCCTCCGCCCATTATGCCTATTATTGTAGCTTCGCAGAGGAAGATTCCTAAGACTAGCTTGTTTGTGAATCCTAGAGCTTTAAGCAGCCCGATCTCTTTGATTCGTTCTAGGACGGAAGTATGAAGAGTTGTGATTATGCCTACTGATGCGACGAGGAGGGAGACCATAGCAACTATCCTGATGAAGAGATAAACGCCATTCGAGATTTGATTAATCACGTCTGAGATTACCTGAGGAGATATTATGATGAGGTTATTTCCATAAAGACCTCTAATCCGATTCATCACGGCTTTATTCAGATCAGGGTTTTCAGTGATCACGTATAGCCCATCATAAGTATCCTTGTCGAAGAAGTTCTTAGCTGCTGATGTTGAGATAAATGCCATCTGATCGATAGGGATGATCCCGCTTCCCACATAGTTGAGAATCCCCCGGACAATGAATGAGCGTTGAAATACTGTAGGCTGCTGATCTACATGTTTCTGATAGACGATCTTGACGGTCTGCCCGAGAGATGCGAAGATTTCTTTACCGCTTGATGAGCGTATCAATTCGTTGCCCAAGATTATTCCTACGCTATCCGTCTCCGGGACGTATGTGCCTGATTGGAAACTTATGGTGGGAAAAAGAAGCGGCAGCTTGTTTTGATCCATTCCGACTACGATTGAAGTTTGGCTCTCTCCCTTTGAAGTGATGGATGATGTCTGCTGAAAAAATGGAACAGCCTCTTCAACCCCATTAATCCTGGAGATTTCGTCTATTAGGGCATCATTTATATCGATGTCTCCCCGTGGGCTTATTATCAGGACGTTTGCGCCTAGATTGCTGAATTGGTTGTTAATGAAGTTTGTGAATCCATTTCCCGTCCCGTTTAGGGCTACTATCAAGCTTGCACCCATAATGACCATAAGTGTCGTTAGAGTTGCCCTTACCCGTCTTTCCCACAACGCCTCGAATGAGAATCTGAAGACCTCAAGGATGTTCATTGATGAGCCTCACCCGCCTGCATGCTTCTCTTCAGCTGAGTAAGGCGTCTCCTGTAAAGAAGCAAGATCACCGCAGATGCAGCGAGAGCCGTTATCAGTATGAATATCTCTTCAAATTGGGAGCTGAAGAAACTTACATTTTCCTCTGAGCTTAAATGTTTCGTTCCAACAGCTATGACTGGTAAATAAATAGTCGTATTGAAGTCATGATCAACATGTTGATCATCCCTATAGGTAATTTTCACCATAACTGGATATGTTCCGTTCTTAACGTTTTCCCGCACATATGCGCCTACCGTGAATGGCGATTGAGAATTTTCTTCAATCTCGCCGATGTAAGTTGCACTCTCAGACGTTAAACGCAGAATGGGGCTCGGAAGGATCGAGGCGTTAACATACATTGCGGAGACTGTTCCCCTATTGAGCAGGGTCGCCGTGAATTCGATTTTAGAGCCATTTTTCGCCGGCTGAGGTTTTATCGTTCTATCGTATAGGACCAATTCAACTTCTCCTACGACTACTAAGCCTAGAGGAAACGTATCTGTGCGGCTTTGACCATAATCATCCCTGTAGTTAACGCTGAGTGATCCGCTGTATGTGGAGCCTATTGAAGTGTCAGGCGCGTATATCGTAAGAGTAATCGTAGTTGAGTTGCCTGAATCTAAATATTCGATTTTCCAGCTATTCTCACCGTGAACGACAAGTGGATTGGGAACGGTAAGAGAGGCCTCTAGAGCTGAAAGAGGCACCTCGCCATCATTCATTATCGTTATCGTGAATCTGTTATCCCGTCCGCCTACAAGCCTATTACTCGACGTCGCTATTCCAAGCGAAACTGGCGGTCTAACCTCAAACGAGACTGAAGCCCAGTCGCCTTCATACCTGATATCGCCAAGCCAGCTAGCATTCACGCTCCATGTGCCACGAGCGTTCGGTTTAAAGGACTCCGCGAAAGACCCATCAATATTCACGTTTAATGTACTGTTGAATC
>CAZCXS010000152.1:0-3546 GCA_964502685.1 uncultured Candidatus Bathyarchaeia archaeon | reverse complement strand
CATACGATTTCCTCGTTAAGATGGGCTATCCGAAGGAGAATATTGAGGTTCAATAGAATAGAAAGCGTTGAGAATGCAAAGGATCAAGCGGGTGCTTAAGAAGATCAAACGGCAAGGCTTATCATCTGAGAAGGTGATTGTCTGCCCCCGCTGCGGCAGCACCCGGCTTAGTCTATCGAGTAAGATGGATGCGTGGCTCACTCCGAAGAGATACTTCTGCGCAGACTGCGGATATGTAGGGCCTATCGTTATGGAAGTCGAAAAAGAGGAACTAAAGAAGCGGAAGAACTAGTCAGGCAGATTTATCTTTAGCTGTCTTTTGAGGGTTTTAAAGCGGTTTCTCACAGTTACCTCGGTTACGCCGGCGGCGTCAGCGATCTCCTTCTGAGTCTTCTTCTCACCCATCTGCTTGCATGCTATGTACAAGGCGGCTGCGGCTAGACCCATAGGATCCTTTCCAGCCGAGACATGTTTCCTTCTCGCTTCTTTGAGTATCTTTACTGCTACTGCTTGAATTTGGCCTGAGATGTCGGCTCTCCGAGCGATTTTCGTCACGTATATCATCGGATCCGCTATGGGTATGCGGAGGCTTAATTTTCGCAACAACAGCCTATAACATCGAGCGATGTCCTTCTTACCTACTAAGCTTGCTTCAGCTATTTCCCTGAGGCTTCTAGGGGTCCCTGTAATTCTGCAAGCGGCATAAAGGGAAGCAGCGGCGATGGCGGCGATTGATCTGCCTCGGACAAGCCCCTCGTCGAGTGCCTTCCGATAGATTAAAGCTGCTTTCTCCTTCACTGCTGAGGGAGCGGAGACCTTGCTTGAAAGCCTATCGAGTTCGGTCATGGCTTGCGCTAAGTTTCTGTCTATCGATGAATGTACTCGGGATCTTATCTGCCATTTTCGTAGTCGCCACATCTGAAGCCGGGTGGAGAGGGGAAGCTTACGTCCAAACGCATCGCGGTCTATCCGATCGATCGATGTGGATAGGCCCTTATCGTGAACTGAGTAGGATGTAGGTATCCCAACTCTGCTTCGAGACTCCTTTTCTTCCTGTGTGAAGGCTCGCCACTCTGGGCCCTTATCCATCATAACGTCCTGGACTACTAAACCGCAGCTTCCACAAATAGTCTCTCCAGTATCATAATCGTGAATGAGATTTGTGCTTCCGCATTCCGGGCACTTCTTAACCGTTATCTGCAAGTGCTGCATTTTATTCATCTTCTTCTGCATGATTCTTCACCTCTACTAAGGAGGACACGAAACTGACCAAAGAACTTCACAGAACACGGTTCTTCATGCCGAGTCGAAATCAGAACCAGCTCATCAGCTCGCGGCTATACAAAGAGATTTGGTTCCATATATAAGTCTTTCGCTTCTGAGAGGTTTTTTCTATAGCTCTGTTCGTTTATCTCAAAGGATCTCCGCTTGAAAGGCTTATATGATTTTAAAGGATAGATAGACGGATTGGGGTAAAGAGTTGGAAGGACTGCCTGAGAACATTCGAAGAATCATTACGGGTCTACTGGAGGATCTGAGGTCACGTGGATCTGTTATCAGCATCGGATTGTTTGGAAGCTGGAGCCGCGGCGAGGCTACGCAAAGCAGCGATGTAGATCTACTTGTTGTCGACGGTAGGAATCTCAGCTACGAATATGTGGAGCGAGCGGAGATCGACGGCGTATTCTTGGATTTGAATTACGTTCCGGAGAAGTGGGTTCTCAGAGAATTCCCCCCAGAGATAGACCAGAAGATCTACGAATCTGAGATACTATACGACTCGAATGGAACGTTGGAGAGAGCAAAGAACACGATGCAGAAGATCATGTGGCTGCCTGAACGTGTAGAAATCAGAACCGGGAGCTATCTCGTGAAGGCTGATACCCTACTAAGCAGAGGATTATCCGCTTATGGAAGAGAGGATTACCAAAGCGCTAAACTCAACGCGGCGCTTGGATTGGAAACGATGATGAGAATCATGATAGAGGTCAATAGAACCCCATTCTCAAATAGCCATTACATGAGGGCTCTTGAAGCATCAGCGAAGAAGCTTAATCTCAAGGAATTTTACAACGAATATCTCGAGATTGCGGGGCTATCCGGAGTCGACAGAAAGAACGTTGAAGGAATCTTCAAGGCCTTTGTTGATATGTGGAGCGTAATCATAGACTTTGTTGAATTTAATTCCCCAATAGTTAAAAATCTCCACGAAGAGGTCGTGAATAACCTGAATTTTTATTGCAAACGAAGTTTTCTGCGTGGTATAACAGCTCGTACAAGATCGCTGCTCCAAGAGGGTTTCTTCGTCGAGGCAGCTCATTATATGCTTCGTTCCTCCGTGAGCATGCTTGAGAACTACGCTTGGCTCTTAGCGAAAATTGAAGGGACACGATTTGACTATACTAGTCTCGTGGGACACCTGAAGAACTCAAAGGTATCCCCAGCCGCGGTATATGATAACGCTGTTGAAGTGTTAATGGTTAAGGATGTTTCACCTCAGGACGCTCAGGCCTTCCTGGAGAAGACGAGGGATATGATCCTGAACCTTCGAAAGAAAAGGAAGGAACTCATCGCCGGGATGTCCGCTCAATAATAGCTCCTAGCGAGAATAAGCATCTTAATAAGCATCTTCCCCATCAATCTTGTGTGAAGTGTCTGAAGTGAACGAAGCATCATATGAGCGCACAAAGGTCAGCTCATTGAAGCCCGGCCTTAGAAATCTGAATATGACCGTGAAGATAGTCAACATAGGAGCATCTCGAACCGTCTCCTCAAGAAGAGGGGGAAAGGGGCATCTCGTGGCTGAGGCGCTCGTGGGAGATGAAACTGGATCCGTCATTCTAACCCTCTGGGATGAGCAAATCAAAAAGTTCAAAGCAGGCGACACCGTCGAGATAGAGAATGGATACACAACGATATTCAAGGGATCCTTAAGGCTGAACACCGGAAAGACCGGAAGGGTGGAGAAGACCGAAAACAAAATAAGCGAGGTTAACACCCGAAACAACCTTTCAGAAAGAGCCTATATTCAGATCCCATGGCACCTCTCTGAAAGCGGCCCCTACAGAAGAAAAAGAAGACGCTAAGCCTGAACGAAAAAGGCAATCTTACAATTATCCTCCGAATAAGTGATCAAGATCCAAGCCAGCCCGGTGGTGTAGCGGACAAGCATAGCGGGCTTTGGACCCGCTGACGGGAGTTCGAATCTCCCCCGGGCTACCAATCCGTTATTGTGATTTATGTTGTTTTTAGCGCTATTTTATCTATTTTTTAGAAAAAGGGCCCTTCAAGTTTTAGAATCGTTTACAAGGTGTCGCTCCGGCTTAATCTAGGCCTAGGCTCTTATTCGTCATTTATATTTATACCTTTGGATTTATACTCATAGAGGAATACTCATGAACATAATAGAGACTCTGAGAAGACATGAGAAGGAGATAAAGAAGAGGTACGGTGTGAAGAGAATAGGAGTATTCGGTTCTTACGTTAGGGAGGAGGAGAGGGAGAAAAGCGACATAGATATACTTGTCGAGTTTGATGAGCCGACTT
>CAZCXS010000151.1:0-3556 GCA_964502685.1 uncultured Candidatus Bathyarchaeia archaeon | reverse complement strand
GCGGGAACGAGCAGACGGTATTCAGCCACGCCGCCTCTGTTGTTCACTGCAATATTTGCGGTGCGACTTTAGCTGAGCCGACGGGTGGAAAGGCGAAGATAAAAGGAGACATAGTTAGGGTCTTAGAATAGGGGATTCAACATGTCCTTCATTAAGAGAGATGAATGGCCTGAAGTAGGGGAGCTGGTAGTAGCTTCCGTAAACGAGATAATGGATTACGGCGTCTACGTTATGCTGGATGAGTATGGGAAAGAAGGCTTTCTCCACATATCTGAGATCTCCTCAAGCTGGGTGAAGAATATCCGCGACTTCGTCAGAGAAGGGGAGAAAGTCGTTCTGAAAGTATTAAGAGTGGATCCTGAAAAGGGGCATATAGACCTCTCTCTGAGAAGAGTGACGAAACGGGAAAAGAGGGAAAAGATGCTTCTCTGGAAGCAGAGCAAAAAAGCGGAGAGTCTCATGAGAAGCGTCTCCCAGAGGCTAAGGATGCCCTTGAAAGATCTCTATGAGAAGGCTTGGATTCCACTTGAAGACGCGTTCGGAAGCGTATATGAGGGGCTAGAGAAAGCCGCAAGGGAAGGCGTGGAGCCCCTGCAGAAGATAGGCCTTTCCCCGGAATTAGCTGAAGCCCTGACGAAGATAGCGAAGGAGAAGATCAGGATAACAAGCGTGAAGGTGAAGGGGACTCTTAACATTGCATGCACTAAGCCTGATGGCGTTTTGAGAATAAAGAAGGCTCTTACTGAAGCTAAAAGGATAAAGATTCCAAGCGGGTCAAGTGTCAGGATTTATGCTGTCTCGCCGCCGAAATATCGAGTTGAGGTGACCGCTCGAGATTATAAAACGGCAAATGCAATATTACAGAAAGTGACGCAAGCCGCCGTGCAGGGTATAAAAGAGGCTGGGGGAGAGGGGACATTCGAGAGAGGATAGAAACGTATGGTCTGGCTGATGAGGAGATGCTCCCAATGCGGGAAGTACACGCTTAAGAAAGATAAGTGTCCCCACTGTGGAGGGGCGACATACATACCTCACCCGGCTAAATTTTCACCTGACGATAAGTATGCGAAATACAAGGGTATGATGAGGCAGAGGGCTAAATGAGGAAGACAACGATCATTGAGATCGAGGAGATAGATCCGAAAAGGCCTATTTTGATTGAGGGTCTGCCGGGCTTGGGACTTGCAGGTAAAATCGCATCAGAGTATCTTATCAAGCAGCTAAACGCCAGAAAGGTTGCTGAGTTATATTCTCCACACTTTGCGCATTATGTTCTGGTGGATGATGAAGGCGGCCTCAGGCTTCTCAGATTGGAGTTTTATTACTGGAGCGGCGAGGGGGATAATGATCTTATTTTGTTAACTGGGGACTGCCAGGCTCAAACGATCGATGGGCAATATGAAGTAGCCAACATGATCTTTGATTACGCGAAGAAGAACAACGTCAGCTTAATAATAACACTAGGCGGTTATCAGAAAGAGGTTAAAGATAAGCCTCGAGTCTTCGCGTCCGCAACAGACCGAGAAATCCTTGAGGCCGCCATAAAGTTGGGAGCGAAAAACAGTCCTTCCGGAAGCCCAATAATAGGAGCAGCGGGGATCCTTGCTGGATTAGCTAAATTCAGGGAGATAGATGCCCTTTGCCTTTTAGCGGAGACTTATGGTCATAGACCAGACCCGAAAGCTGCGATGAGCCTGCTGAATATTCTCGCGGAGATGCTCCATCTCAGAATTGATCTCTCCGATTTAGAGAGAGAAATCTCCAAATATGAACAGATGGAGGAAAGAATAAGGAGAATACAGGAGCAGAGAAGGATTCTTGAAAGAAAGAGGCAGAGAATGGAGGGTGAAGAAAAAATTTTCTATATAAGCTGAGAAGCGGACAATTCCTATTTCTATATGACGAAGTCGTTTCGCGGTTTTTGATATCTTTTCAGAACTTTCTTTATCTCTTCTAAGTCGCTGATAGCGTGGTTCACGGCGCTAACATGAGAGTTAATCAGCTCTGCGATTTCGGATTCCGTAAGCGCCTCCATAAGGTCGGTCTCGATCTGTTCGATGATTACTTCAGTCAAATCATTTCTCCTATCAATCGACTTCAAACTTTCCAAAATTCTCGTCCGTCTCTCTTCAACAGCTGGGTTTGGAAGCTTCCCCATGTTTATTCTGTCAGCTATTTCTTGAACGACATCTTCGGCTGACAGTGGAAGCGAGAGTCTTGCAGCTATTTCTCCTCTGGGAGTCAAGAAGACAAGCAACGGAACAACGTTAACTTCGTATAGCTGGGCTAGTTCTTCATTCCTCGGATCGTCAATATTGATCAGATGTATGTGTATGTCTCTTCTCTTTTGAGCTAGCTTCCTGCTGATACTTGAAAGTTCATCCTCATCCTCATGTAGGTCTGAATAGAAATAGATTATCTCAACCTTTTTGCTGCTCAAACCGAGTTTCTCACCTTTTAATGATTCCTCACGAAAAAATAAAGATGTGTGCTTATTTGGGCGATGCCGCCCATTCCTATGCTTTAACAGTGATCTCTCTGACCACACCTGCCGCGATCGTTGTTCCCATGTCTCGTATTGCGAATCGCCCTATCTCCGGGAACTCCGTGTATGTCTCGATTGCTATTGGACGTAGAGGCTGGAACCTCACTAAGGCGCTATCTCCAGTCTTAAGGAAAGCCGGGTTCTCCTCGATCGTCTGCCCTGTACGTGGGTCTATCTTCTTTATTAGCTCAGCGAATCTGCATGCTACTTGAGCTGTGTGGGCGTGAAGAACCGGGGTGTATCCGGCAGCTATAGCCGTGGGATGATGGATCACGATTATCTGCCCTATGAACTCTTTGGCAACGGTCGGCGGATTATCTGGATGCCCAGCGACATCTCCTCTCCTTATGTCCCTCTTTGAGACCCCTCTCACGTTGAAGCCGATGTTATCTCCTGGCTCAGCTCTCTGGATTCTCACATGGTGAGTTTCGATGGATTTCACTTCGCCTGTCTTATTCGCTGGCATGAAAATTATTTTGTCGCCTTCCTTGAGTACTCCGGTCTCAACTCGTCCTACGGGGACCGTTCCAACACCAGTAATCGTGTAGACGTCCTGTATCGGTATTCGAAGAGGCTTGTCGATCGGTTTCGGAGGTAGCTTGAAAGCATCCAAAGCCTCGTATAGAGTCGGCCCCTTGTACCAGGGCATCTTATCGCTCTTCTTTACCAGGTTGTCTCCTGTCCATCCGGAAGTAGGTACAAAGTTGATGTTGTCAGGGTTATAACCGACTAGCCTTAGCATTCTAGATATCTCGTTCTTGATCTCCTCGTACCGTTCTTGACTCCAATTTACTGATGGGTCATCCATCTTATTGATAGCTACTACGAGCTGTCTAACGCCGAGGGTGAAGGCTAGAAATGCATGTTCTCTTGTCTGTCCTCCGGGACCTATGCCTGCCTCGAACTCTCCCTTCTTCGCTGATACGAAAAGCACAGCGGCATCTGCTTGGCTGGCACCGGTAATCATGTTCTTTACGAAGTCTCTATGTCCAGGAGCGTCGATTATCGTGA